>JBDTLN010000289.1:0-3818 GCA_039934795.1 Bauldia sp.
TCGGCCTGCTGCTGGACAGCGGCGAACTTCGCCGGGTCGACCGGCACCGTGTCCTTCATAATCGCCATGTAGGTGTCGAAGAAGATGTGGACGGCCTGACGGATCGGCGCCATTTGCAATTCGATCGCCACCAGGCGGAGTTGCTCGATGGCGCGCCCGCCGCCGACGGAGCCGTAGGAGACGAAGGCCACCGGCTTGTTGTTCCACTCGCCGTAGACATGATCGATGGCGTTCTTCAGCTCGGCCGAATAGCCGCGATTGTATTCCGGCGCGACGATGATGAAGCCGTCCGCCTCGGCGATCTTCCGGGCAAAGGCCTGGGTCGTGTCGTCACCGAACGGCCCCTGCGTCCAGGCCGGCGAGGCGGGGTGATCGTAGAAGGGAATGCGGTAGTCGCGGAGGTCGATGAATTCAGCGTCGATGCCTTTCCGCTTTTTCAGCTCGTCGAAAATCCAGCGCGCCGGCTTTTCGCCGAAGCGGTTCTGGCGCGTGCTCCCGAGGATGACGGCAATTTTCGGCATGGCGACAAGTCCTTGTTCGGGGGCCGGTTCAAGGCCGGCGGAAAACGGGGCCGGCGACGGGCGGAGGAGGCGCCCCGAACGCCGGCGCGCCGCGAGGGCGCGGAGCTGAAACTAGAGTTCGCGGCTGTCATGCGAAGTGCGGAAGTTGTGATCGCTACTGCCGGTCCAGGTGATGGATGGCGTTCACGGTTCCTTCCGCCGCGGAGCGGCGAGGCGGGCGATGCCGAGGATGAGAAGGGCGAAGATTGCGGCTCCCGCCGCCGGCAGAAAGCTGTGGGTCGCAACGAGGCCGGTCGTGCCGGCCCAGGCGAAGGATGAGAAGCCCTCGGCGAAGGTGGCAAGGCGCGAGGACGTGTGGCGGCGGCGGAAGTGGCTGCGCCTCGCCTGCGCCCGGAACCAGAGCTGGATCCGGATCGAAGCCAGAGCCGCAACCGCCACGCCGCCTGCGGTGATCGCCGTATAGTCCGGCGCCACAAAGATGAGGACGAGGATGAACGGCGCGAAGATGATCGCCACGGCGGACATCACCGCCTCGATCTTGGCGCGCAGGATCGTGCCCGGCGTGACCGGCGCGCTGGCAACCAGATCGGGCGCGTCCTCGCCGGACACCGCCAGCCAGGCGAGGCCGCCGGCGAGCTGGCCGGCGACCGCGACCATAGCGAAGATAATGACCACCAGCGTCGAGGCGGTATCGCCGAAATTGCGGGCGAGCAGCAGCGCCGGCGGCAGCAGATAGAGAAGCTGGGTGAGCGTCTGCGAGATCAGCCAGGTGTCGCGCCGGAGCAGGAGCCACTCTTTACGCCGCAAGACACCGCGCGCCGAATCGCCGCGGAAGGCGCGCACGCGTCGTTTCTGCTTGCCGCCCAGCGTCGCGGCGGCCGCCGCGGCAAGGGCATGGTCGCCGAACCGGTCAGAAAACAGGATCATGGCGCCGACGAGAAGCGATAGGCCGGCGAAGACGACGCAGGCAAGTGCCAGCGGGTCGCCTATCACGGCGCGGGCCGGCCACCACAGCGGGTTGGCGATCCCCGGTGCCATCGCCACCAGCCCATCCGAAACGAGAAAGGCCGGCCGCGCGAGGGTCCCGTAATAGAGAATGGCGCCCGCCTGCAGCCCAATGACGAACGCCGCGCCGATGACCGCCGCGACGACCTGCGCGACGAGCCGCGTGCGCCTTGGCCCGAGAAGGCGAAACATCGCGACCGTCATCGCTACGGCGACGGCCGTGGTGACTGCGCCGATGGCGGCGACGACACCGTAGGCCAGCAGCCATTGTGGGCCGCGCAAAAGCGCCAGCATGTCGATCACGGGCGCCGCCATGACCAGCGCGACGGCGACCATGGCGACCGCAATTGCGCCGATCCGCACGGAGAACACCCGGCGCGCCGAGACCGGCGCCGAAAGGAGGAGGTCAAGATCGGCGCGGGCGTAGAAGGCCCGTGTCACCGACTCCATCGCCTGGCTGAGGATGAGGGAGCTGTAAAGAAGCAGGGCACCGGTGACGATGACCAGTGTCGCCTTGTCCGCCGCCGTGCCGGCGTCGCCGAAGCTGGCAACCAGCGCCCAGGCGGGCAGGTGCATGACCGCAGCGAAAGCGACGAGCGCGATGGCGACCAGCCACAGGCGTCGGCGCCGGCCTCCAGTCATCAGGCTTCGCCACTCGCGCCAGCCGAGACGGATCTCGTGGCGGGCGAACCAGGCGGTCGTGGCGGTGGCGCTCACGCTGGCGCGCCCTCGCCGGCGACGAGGGCGAGGAAGACTTCCTCGAGGCTGCGGTCGGAGCCGCCAGCATACTGCCGCAGTTCCGCCAGCGTCCCCTCGGCGATCAGCCGGCCGTCGGCGATGACGCCGATCCGCTCGGCCATCCGCTCGGCGACTTCGAGGATGTGGGTGGTCATGATCACCGTGGCGCCGGCGCGGACGCGCTCCAGCAGCACGTCTTTGACCTGCCGGGCGGCGCCGGCATCGAGCCCGGTCAGCGGCTCGTCGAGGATGATGAGCATGGGGTCGTGGACGAGCGCGCCGGCAAGCGCCACCTTCTGGCGCATGCCGCGCGAAAAACCCTCGCAGCGCTCGTCGGCATGGGGCCCGAGGCCGAGCCAGTCGATGAGCGACCTGGAGCGCTGCTCGGCGGCCGCCGGCTCGACGCTCCACAGCCCGGCGACGAATTCGAGATACTCAAGGGGCGTCAGCTTGTCGTAGATCATCGGCTCGTCGGAGACCCAGGCGACCAGACGCTTGGCGGCGACCGGATCGGCGAGGGCGTCGACCCCGAAGACGCGGATCGTGCCGGCGTCGGGACGTAGCAATCCGGTAACCATGCGCAGCGTTGTCGTCTTGCCGGCGCCGTTCGGGCCGAGGAGCGCGTAGAACTCGCCGGCGCGCACGGTGAGATCGAGATCGATCACCGCTGGGCGGGCATAGGCCTTGGAAATGCCCCGGATCTCAAGGGCGGGAAGGCGCGGCGGCGCGTTCATCTCGGGAAGGCGGCTCCGGCCTAGACAGGGTCAAGGCCCCCGTCCTACCGGAACGACCTTGCCTAGGGGTAAATCCCAAAAAAGTCAGTCAGCCCCTTTCAGGCCGCGAATGCCGCGGCCAGTGGCCTACCCGTTATGCGCGTGTGCGTTCCACCGTCCCCACCGCGTTCGCCAGAGGTGCTGCCGGAAGATTGCCGGGTGGATGTCCAGCTTCCACAGGAGGAACGGCAGGCTGAGCTGATCCTGGTATGTGAAACGGACGTTCTCCTCCAGCCACATTTCGTTGAGGCGGCGGATCGCCGGATCGTCCCTGCGGCGGGCCATGATGCCATTGGCGAAGAGGCCGTGATGCGCTGGATAGCCTTGTCCGCGATAGTGGGCGACCTGTCCGCGAATGTCCTGATCCGCGTATTTGCGCATTGTCCGGCTAAATTCAGCCTCGTCGTAGATGCAATTTCGGTCGGGGTGCGAGAAGACGGCGATGCTGGCGCCCTTGAGACAGGCGAAGGCCTCGCGCGCAAGCCGCCCGCTCCGGATGCTGAAGCTGCCATCCACCCACAGCGTCTCCTCGTATTCCGGCAGCACGACATGCGGCAGCGCTCTAAAATATTTGGCGGCCATGCGCGGGTGGGGGTATCGGGCCGGGTGCAACCGCACCTGCCAGCCGCGGGCCGCCATGGCCGGGTCGTCGGTGAAGCAGACGAAGTCGATGCCGTCGCGGCGGGCGCTATCGGGCGCCGGATGCAGCTGGTCGTAGCTGCCGTAGATCGCCGTGTAGACGGCGCGGCGCGGGCCGGCAGGGAGCCGTGAGCGGTCGAAA
>JBDTLN010000290.1:0-3796 GCA_039934795.1 Bauldia sp.
TGTACCAGTCGACGATTTTGGGCACATCGGTGCGACCGCGGGCGCCGCCGAAGGCGGTGCCCCGCCAGACGCGGCCGGTGACGAGCTGGAACGGCCGTGTCGAGATCTCCTGCCCGGCGCCGGCGACGCCGATGACGATCGACTCGCCCCAGCCGCGATGCGCCGCCTCCAGCGCCTGGCGCATGACCTTGACGTTGCCCGTGCAGTCGAAGGTGTAGTCGGCGCCGCCGATCTGGTCGGCGCCGCGCTTGGTGAGGTTGACGAGGTAAGGAACGAGGTCGCCCTCGACTTCTTTCGGGTTGACGAAATGTGTCATGCCGAAGCGCTCGCCCCACTCCTTCTTGCCCGGATTGACGTCGACGCCGACGATCATGCCCGCGCCGACGAGGCGAAGGCCCTGGATGACGTTGAGCCCGATGCCGCCGAGGCCGAAGACGATCGCCGAGGCGCCGGCGCCGACCTTGGCCGTGTTGATCACCGCACCGATGCCGGTCGTCACGCCGCAGCCGATGTAGCAGATCTTGTCGAAGGGCGCGTCGGGGTTGACCCTGGCGACGGCGATCTCCGGTAGCACCGTGAAATTGGAAAATGTCGAGCAGCCCATGTAGTGGAACACCGTCTCGCCGCCGACCTTGAAGCGCGACGTGCCGTCCGGCATGACGCCCTTGCCCTGCGTCGCCCGGATCGCGGTGCAGAGATTGGTCTTCCGCGACAGGCAGGACGAACATTCCCGGCACTCGGGGATGTAGAGCGGGATGACGTGATCGCCCTTCTTCACGGTAGTCACGCCCTTGCCGACATCGACGACGATGCCGGCGCCCTCATGACCGAGGATCGCCGGAAAAATTCCCTCCGGATCGTCGCCGGAGAGCGTGAACTCGTCGGTGTGGCAGATGCCGGTCGCCTTGATTTCGACGAGGACTTCGCCCGCCTGCGGGCCGTCGAGATCAGCCTCGACGATTTCGAGCGGCTTGCCGGCGGCGGTGGCAAGGGCGGCGCGCGTCTTCATGCGAGTTTCTCCGGGCTCAAGTGACGGCGGCACCATGCCAGCTTGCCGTGCCCGGTGAAAAGGCCGAAAGAGCCCTGGCCCGCTTGTTGCTTGGAATTTGCCAGCGTTTTGACTCTGGACCGATGACCACCGTGACCTTCGTCTTTGCCGGCCGCTTCGAGGCCGGAAGCTTCGCCGAGTTCGCCCGCCACCGCGCGGCGCGCCTCGCCCTGTCGGCCGGTGCACCGGAGCTTTCGCCGGGCGAAATCCGCATTACCGTTTCCGGCCCGGGGGACCTTGTCGACGCCTTCGAGATGGCGTGCAGCCTCGGCCCCCGCGATTGCATCGTCGCCGATGTCATCCGCCTCGCCGGCCCCGTCGATGGCCTTGCCCGATGACGGCGGCGGGCGGCTGGTACCCCGTCGCGCTCGCCGGTGGCGTCGAAGCCGGCACGTCCAACGGCATGCATCTTCGTGGCGAGGAGATTGTCGTCTGGCGCGATGCCGCCGGCGCCGCTCATATCTGGGACGACCGTTGTCCGCATCGTGGCATGCGCCTCAGCTTCGGGTTCGTCCGCGGCGACCGCATCGCCTGCCTCTATCATGGCTGGCAATATGGCGCCGACGGAAGCTGCCTCGCCATCCCGGCGCATCCGGGTCTTCAGCCGCCGGTGACCATTGTCGCGGAGCGCCGCGACCGCGTCGAAGCGCTCGGCATGATCTGGGCCGGCTCCGCCGGAGAGCCGGGGCGCCCGCCGGTCCCGGAGGAGACGGTGGGTCAGACGGTCACCCCGATCCGCAGCCTGCACGTCGACCGGCCGCTGGAGGATGTCGCGGCGCGGCTCGCCGCCTTCGACCTGCCCCCCTTCCATCCCGACCTTGCCGAAGGCGCGCGCCGCGGCGCCCGCCGTGACGGCCCGCTCGTCATCGTCACGGCCGAGAAAGGCTATGTCGCCGAGACCCTGATCGCCGGCCTGCAGCCGCTCGACCACGGCCACACCGCGGTTCATCTCGCCATGGCGGCGAATGTCGGCGACCATCGCGGCCCCGGCCAGGCGCATTTCGCGCGGCTCGCCGAGCTGTTTCGCCATGTGGTGGAGTCCGAAGCCATGTCGGCGGCGAGCGAAAGAGCGGCGTGATGGCACGGACCGCCGACCGCGCCGCGCTCGACCAGTGGTACTGCGTCGACGATCTTGATGATATCGGCGCCGCGCCGCGCATGACGCGCCTCCTCGGCGAGGACATCGTCATCGCCCGCGATGCCGGCGGCGCCGTGACCTGTCGCGCCCGCGGCGTCGACGGCGAAGCCGAGGCGCTGCCGGTCCGCGAGCGCTATGGTTATGCCTGGACGACGCTCGGCGCGCCGGCCCGCGACATCCTCGCCATCCCCGAAAGCGGCGAGCCCGACCGCCGCCTCGTCAAATGCGGCGCCGTACTGGTGCGAGCCTCGGGGCTTCGCATTGTCGAGAATTTCCTCGACATGGCGCATTTCCCCTTCGTCCACACCGAAATCCTCGGCACCGAGCGCGATGCCGAGGTTCGCGAATACACCGCCGAAATCCGTCGCGATGTCGACGAGGTCTGGGCGACCAACTGCAAGTTCTTCCAGCCCCAGGCCTCGAAAGCGGCCACCGGCGGCGCCATGGTCGACTACACTTACCGCGTCGGATCGCCCTTCACCGTCATCCTCTACAAGACCTGCGTCAACGCCGCCGATCGCTTCGACATCATCTGCCTCTTCGTCCAACCGCTCGCCGAGGACCATTGCCGCGCCCACGCCGTAATGTTCCTCGTCGACGACACCTCGCCGCTGCCGGCGCTCATCCAGTTCCAGCAACTCATCTTCCTCCAGGACCGCATCATCCTCGAGAACCAGCGCCCACGCCTCCTGCCGCTGGAGCCGCGCGCCGAGATTCCCACCCGCGCCGACATCGCGTCGATCGCCTACCGCCGTTGGCTGAAGGAGAAAGGCCTGACTTACGGTACCGCCGAAGGCGCGCGCCGGTCGTGAGCGAGGAACCGGCGATCACGCTCTACGACTTCGAGCTGTCGGCGAGCTGCTACAAGGTGCGCCTGCTGCTGGCGCTGTTGAAGCGCGACTACCGCCGCGTCCCCATCGATTTCTTCCCCGGCTTCGCTCATCGCAAGGCGGAATTCCTCGCCATCAATCCGCTGGGTCAGTTGCCCGTGCTGGTCGACGGTGATCTTGTGCTGCGTGACGCGCAAGCAATTCTCGCCTACCTCGCCCGGCGCTACGATCCGGCCCGCCAGTGGCTGCCCGACGATCCGCCGGCGTTCGGCGCGGTGATGAGCTGGCTGTTCTTTAGCGCCAGCGAATTGTCCGCCGCCACGGTGGCGCGCCTCCACGACCTTCTCGACTTTCCCGCCGACGCGGCCGTGGCGAGGAAAGCAGCGCGAAACGCCTTCCGCATCATGGACGATCACATGACCCGGCGCGAATTCGACGGCGCCTCGTGGTTCGTCGGCGACACCGCGACACTCGCCGACATCGCCCTCTTTCCTTCCTTCGCCCTCAGCCGCGATTCGGCCAGGAGCACGACGAGTTCGCCGCACTCCGCCGCTGGGCCCGCCGCATCCGCAAGCTCGACGGCTTCATTGCCATGCCGGGGATTCCGGCGTTCGGGTAGAGGCTCACCGCCGCAGGGCAATCGCCCCCGTTCCGGCGAATCGTGCCCCGGCGCCGAGCGTTTCCTCGATGCGCAGCATCTCGTTCCACTTCGCGGTGCGCTCGCCGCGGGCGAACGAGCCGACCTTGAGCTGCCCGGCGTTCCAGCCGACGGCGAGATGG
>JBDTLN010000291.1:0-3782 GCA_039934795.1 Bauldia sp.
AGGTCGAGCTTCAGTCGCTTGAAATCCGGGCGCGCCTTGATGCTGCCAATGAGCACAACGTCACGGGCGCCATGGGCGCCGATGATTTTCGGCAGGCTGCCGATCTGGCCCCAGTTCAGCCACTTGTGCCGGAACGCCGCGACGCCCGTATCTGCCTCGCCTTCGAGGCCGATAATGAGGACCGGGCGGCCGCTCTTCTCGGCGGCAGCGGCCACATGCAGCGGCATCGGCCCGCCTCCCGCGATGATTGCCAGCGGCTCGGCGTCTGCCATGCTGGTGCCCGATATCGTCAGTCGCGTGGCGCCACCAGCGGACGGTCACCGCTGGCGCGAACGAAGTCGACGATGGTCATGACGGCGGGCACGTCGCCATACTCCTCGGCGATCCGCTCAACCCTGGCGGCGCGGTTTCCCTCGCCGGTGAAAATCGCCTGATAGGCGGCACGGAGGGCGTGGATCGTCGGCCGGTCGAAGCCGCGCCGTTTCAACCCGACGATATTGAGGCCGGCGAGCTCGGCCCGGGCGCCGACCGCCGAGGCGAAGGGAATGACATCCGCGGCAACGCCGGTGATGCCGCTGATGAAGGCATGGGCGCCGATGCGGATCCGCTGCTTGACTGCAGACAGGCCGCCCAGGATGGCGTGCTCGCCAACCTCGCAGTGACCGCCGATCGTCGCCTGGTTGACCAGCACCACGCTGTCGCCGACGACGCAGTCATGGGCGACATGCGAGGCGACCATGAGCATGCAGTTGGCCCCGATACTTGTTTCCTTGCGCCCGGTGGCGGTACCGCGGTGGACCGTGACGTGCTCGCGAATGATGCATCCCTTGCCGACGACAAGCGATGTCGGCTCGTTGCGGTATCCGACATCCTGCGGGGGCCCGCCGAGCGCGGCGAAAGAATAGATCTCCGTGCCGGCGCCGATGCGCGTCCTGCCGGTGACCAGCGCATGGGCGTGAAGCGAGACGCCGTCCTCGAGTACAACGTCGGCCCCGACGATGGCGAAGGGGCCAATACGGACATTGCTGCCGAGCGTGGCGCCGTCCTCGACGATCGCCGTCGGATGAATCGTCGTCATCAGGCGGCGGTCACTCATCGGTCACAAGGGCGCTCACCACGGCCTCGGCGACCATGACGCCACCCACCCGGGCCTCGCCGGCGAACTTCCAGATGTTGCCCCGGTTGCGCAGCTTCTTGACGTGGTAGTGCAGGGTGTCGCCGGGCAGGACGGGCTTGCGGAACTTGGCGTCGTCGATGGTCATGAAATAGACGATCTGCGGCGTAGTCGTGGCGCGGGCGGCAACGCAGATCGCGCCGGCGGTCTGGGCGATGCCCTCGACGATGAGAACGCCGGGCATGACCGGGTAGTTGGGGAAGTGGCCAGCGAAGTACGGCTCGCCGGAACTGACATTCTTGATGCCGATCGCCGAATTGTCGCTGTCGACATCGATGATCCGGTCGACCATCAGGAAGGGAAAGCGGTGCGGCAGGAGTTCGTAGAGCCGCCTGATGTCGAAGCTCTCCAGCTTCTTGGCCTCATCGTTCATCCGCCTCGTCCTCTTCTCTTTCCGCCCCGACCTTGCCGGATGTCGCTCCGCGCCTGCCAAGCCGCCGCATCGCCTTGATCTCACGCTGCCACCGCTCGGCCGGCCCGGCTGGATAGCCCGACCAGGCCGCACCGGCCGGAACGTTGGCGAGGACGCCCGAGCCAGCGGCGATCCGGGCGCCCGTGCCGACGCTGATATTGTCCTTTATCCCGACTCCGCCCCCAAGGAAAACGAAGTCGCCAAGTGTGACGGTCCCCGAGATTCCGGTTCTGCCGGCGATCAGGCAAAGGCGCCCGATGACGGTATTGTGGCCGATCTGGCATTGATTATCGATCTTGGTGCCTTCGCCGATGACGGTGTCCCGGTTGCTGCCGCGATCGATCGTGGTGTTGGCGCCGATCTCGACGTCGTCCTGGATGATGACACGGCCGATCTGCGGCACCTTGCGGTGGCCGCCAGCGCCGGGAATGAATCCGAAGCCGTCCTGGCCGATGCAGACGCCTGGATGGATGATAACGCGATTGCCGATGAGCGCGTGGGTGACCACGGCATTGGCGCCGATCGCCGCCTCGCGGCCGATGCGGACCTCCGGCCCAATGACCGCGCCGGCACCGATGAGCGAACCGATGCCGATCGCCGCTCCGGGTCCGACCAGCGCGCCAGGCTCGACGGTAACTCCGGTCTCAAGATGCGCCTCGGGATGAACATGGGCAGCTGGCGAGACGCCGCTGCCGCCGAAGACCGGCGCCGGGTGCAGCGCCGCCGGGAAAAGCCGCCCGGCCACTTTCGCGAAAGCCTCGTGCGGCCGTGGGACTGCGAGCGCGATCACGCCGGCGGGCATGAGGCCTAAGTCCCGGTCCGTGCAGAAGCAGGCTCCCGCTCGCGTCAGTGCCAGGGAGCTCGTGTAGCGACGGTCGACGAAGAATGCGAGGTCTTCCGGACCAGCGCTATCCAGCGCGGCCGCACCGCTGACGAGCTTGTCGAGCCGGGCGCCTGCGACCGGTTTCGCCCCGGTCAGTTCGGCGATCTGCGCAATCGACATGGGCGCTGGTGGAGCAAAAAACAGCGGATCGGCCATGCAACCTATCCGACACAAGCCAAAGGCCGCCCGATGGGGCGACCTTTGGACAAGCTACACGATCCGGCTCAGAAAGCGTTGCCGAAACCGAAGCGGAACCATTCGGTTTGGTCCCATGCGGCCTTGCTGATCGGCAAAGCGAAATCAGCCCGCAGATTGCCGAACGGCGAGGCCCACATGATCGACGAGCCGACGGATGAGCGAAGCACCGCGCCGTCGCTGACGTCGGCGGCGAGACCCAGCGCCGCGGCATCGACACCGAACAGGGTTCCGGCATCTGCGAACACCGCGCCGCGGAGCCCGAAATCCGGCGGGAAGAAGGGCATCGGGAACTGTACTTCGGCAGTCGCGGCCGCGAAGGTCTTGCCGCCCAGTGAAACGCCAGTGGCAATGGAACGCGCACCAATGCCCATGGAAGCGAAGCCGCGCACCGTCTCTCCACCCTTGAAGAAGTCGTCGTACACGCTGACCGGTTCGCCTAGGCCGGTGATGTTACCGCCCTGCAAGCGCACAAACCCGACAATGTCCGCCTTGCTGGTGAGCGGCCGGTAGTAGCGAGCGTCAAACATCGAGGACACATAGCGCGCATCGCCACCAACGCCGGCAAAATCCTGGTTCCACTTGAAAAAGACGCCCGAACGCGGATCCTGATAGCTGTCGATTGTGGAATAGAGGACTTGATAGCCCAGCGACGAAGTCAGCGAAGTTCCCTGCGGGAAGTAGATGCAATTGTTGTTTAGCACCGCCGGGGGCGAGAACGAGTTGTCGCAGCCAGTGTTGTTCGAAACGTCTCGCTGGACGATCTTATAGATCCCCTGGACATTGAGGTCGTCTGTGATCGGCAGGCCAAGCTTCACCGAGCCGCCGATATAGGTCGCATCGTAGGGACGCGACGAGCCGGCGTTGGTCTCACGCTTGTAGGCGTCGACGCCGAACAGCATCCGATGCCCCAGGAAATAGGGATCGGAGAAAGATACGTTGAACGTGTTCGTCTCCGTACCGCGGCCGAGCGATACTTTCACCGTCTGCCCACGGCCGAGGAAGTTCTTCTCTTCCATCGAAATTTCGGCAATGAAGCCGGACTCGGTGGAGTAGCCACCGCTGACCGCGAACGACCCGGTCGATTGATCGACAACCGTGACAGCCACCACGATTCG
>JBDTLN010000292.1:0-3777 GCA_039934795.1 Bauldia sp.
TGACGGAAATGGGCCATCGGCCCAAGCGCATCGCCGAGGGCGACGTCGAGACCGGTTTGACCGAAAGCAGCGATGCGCCGGAGACGCTTGAGGCGCGCCCGCCGGTCGTCACCATCATGGGCCATGTCGACCACGGCAAGACCTCGCTGCTCGACGCCATCCGCAAGACCAATGTCGTCTCCGGCGAGGCGGGCGGCATCACCCAGCATATCGGCGCCTACCAGGTCGAGCGCAACGGCCACAAGATCACCTTCATCGACACGCCCGGCCACGCCGCCTTCACCGCCATGCGCGCCCGCGGCGCCAAGGTCACCGATATCGTCGTCCTGGTGGTTGCCGCCGATGATGGCGTCATGCCGCAGACCATCGAGGCGATCAATCACGCCAAGGCGGCCAACGTGCCGATCATCGTCGCCATCAACAAGGTCGACAAATCCAACGCTGAGCCGCAGCGGGTCCGCACCGAACTCCTCCAGCACGAGGTGTTCGTCGAATCGATGGGCGGCGACGTGCTCGATGTCGAGGTGTCGGCGGTCAAGGGCACCAATCTCGACAAGCTGCTCGAAACCATTCTCCTCCAGGCCGAGGTTCTCGACCTGAAGGCCGACTCCGACGTTCCTGCCGAGGGCACGGTCGTCGAAGCGCGTCTCGACAAGGGTCGCGGCGCCGTCGCCACCGTCCTCGTCCAGCGCGGCACGCTCAGGGTCGGCGACATCGTCGTCGCCGGCGCCGAATGGGGCCGCGTGCGCGCCCTCGTCGACGATCATGGCGCGCCGGTCAAGGACGCCGGGCCGTCGACGCCGGTCGAGGTGCTCGGCTTCCAGGGCGCGCCGGAGGCCGGCGATCGCCTCGCCGTCGTCGACTCGGAAGGGCGCGCCCGCGAGGTCGCCGACTACCGCGTCCGCCAGAAGCGCGACAAGGCGCAGGCCCGCCTGACCGGCGCCCGCGGCTCGCTCGAGCAGATGATGAACCAGTTGCAGGCCGCCGGGCAGAAGATCTTCCCGCTGGTCATCAAGGGCGACGTGCAGGGCTCGGTCGAGGCCATCTCCCAGGCCCTCGAGGCGCTCGGCACCAGCGAGGTCGCCGCCCGCATCATTCATTCGGGCGTCGGCGGCATCACCGAATCGGACGTGACGCTCGCCTCGTCGTCCGGCGCGGCGATCATCGGCTTCAACGTGCGCGCCAACGCCCAGGCGCGCACCGGCGCCGAGCATGACGGCGTCGAAATCCGCTACTACAACATCATCTACAACCTCGTCGACGACGTGAAGAAGGCGATGTCGGGCCTGCTCACGCCAGAGCGCCGCGAGACCATGCTCGGCAATGCCGAGATCCTCGAAATCTTCGACATCTCCAAGGTCGGCAAGATCGCCGGCTGCCGGGTCACCGACGGCGTCGTCCAGCGCGGCGCCAATGTCCGCCTGATCCGCGACAACGTCGTCATCCACGAGGGCAAGCTGTCGACGCTGAAGCGGTTCAAGGACGAGGTCCGCGAGGTTCCCGCCGGCCAGGAATGCGGCATGGCCTTCGAGAAATACGAGGACATGCGCGCCAAGGACGTCATCGAGTGCTACCGCGTCGAGGAGATCGCGCGCTCGCTGTAGCGCCCGATCGCCGCCGCCCGAACAGCGGCGGCAACGCGAATGAACGACCACATCGAATTCACCCCGGCGCCGGCCGATATGGCCGCCGCCGCCCGCGACTTGCGCCCGCGCAACTGGGGGCGCTGGGATCGACTCCGGCTGGTGCTGGCGGGTGTATTGATCGCCCTTCTCATCTTCTTCGCGATTGCCCGCTACGTCTGGCAGCAGCACGGCGTTTACATCGTGTACTGGGAGGATATGGCGGCCTTCTCGTTCGCCGGCGCCGTCCTCGGCTGGGGTTACGGCAAGGTTAGCGGCCGCTTCTCGGCTGACGACCCGCGTCTCACCGAACGCAGCTTCTCCCTCGGCAAGGACGGGTTCGAGACTCGCGGGCGCCGCTTCGAGACCAAGGTCGACTGGACGGGGGTCGCCGATATCGCCGATCGGCGCGACACCATTTTCTTCATTGCCGAATGGAAGGAATACTACTTCGTTCCCAAGCGGGCCTTCGCCGACGCCGCCGCAGCCGAAGCCTTCGAACGCACGGCGCGCGATTTCTGGTCGGCGCGCCGCGATGGGCGCAATCCTGCGCCAGTCGAAGCCCGGGCGCGCCCCGATCGCTACAGCCTCGCCTATCGCCTGGAGCGCGCCGACATGGCCGCCTTCGCGGCGTTGCGCCGGGAACTGACCGGCTGGCGGAAGGCGCTGATCTTCTTGCCGGCTGTGCTCCTTGGCGCCATCGGGGCCTGGATACGCGAGAGCAACCCGGATTTCTCCGCCTGGCTCGATCGCATGGGGACATTCGCCGTCGTCGCCGCGGTCCTTGTCGGCGCCGGCGCGTGGTATCTTGTCGTCACTGTGGCAATGTCGGCCGTCCGCGCGCTTCAGGTCAGGCGCGCAAAACTCCCCGAGGGACAGACCCGGCTCGCCGCCGATAAAAGCGGCGTCCAGATCGCGGCCGATGGCTCAACCGAGCGGCTGGCCTGGCGGGAGATTCCGGCGGTCACGCTCGGACCGGCGCACGTTTTCCTGTCGACGACGCCGGCCAGCGCCGTCATCGTCCCGCTTCGCGCCTTCACCGGCCGCGCGGCGATGGTAGAGTTCTACACCTTCGCCGAAGAGGCATCGAAACATGCAGAAGCCTGACAAGGCGCCAAGCCAGCGCGGCCTGCGGGTCGGCGAGGTCATCCGCCACGCCCTCGCCGAGGCCCTCCAGCGCGGCGACGTCCACGATCCTGCGTTAGAGGGCGTCATCGTCACGGTTCCGGAGGTCCGCATGTCGCCGGACCTGAAGAACGCGACGGTCTTCGTCGTGCCGCTCGGCGGCAAGGGCGGGTCCGAGATTCTCGCCGCGTTCGAGCGCAACAACCGGTATCTGCGCGGCGTCGTCGCCAAGAAGGTGAACCTTCGCTACGCGCCCAACCTCCGTTTCCGGCTCGATGAATCCTTCGACGAGGGCGATCGCATCGACGCGCTGCTTCGCCAGCCCGAGGTCAAGCGCGACCTTGGCGGGGAGGACGAGTGATGGTGGGCGTCGACACTCGCCGTCACCCTGACGAAAGTCAGGGTCCAGAGGCGGCCGGGAGAGCCATCGCCGCGTCGCCCCTGGATTCCGACTTGCGTCGGAATGACGGGACGTGTGTGGGCCGGCTTTCATAATGGCCAATCGCAAGAAAAAGGGCCGCGACGTTTCTGGCTGGCTTTGCATCGACAAGGCTATCGGCCAGACCTCGACGGCGACGGTGGCGGCGGTCAAGCGCCTGTTCGGCGCGCAGAAGGTCGGTCATGCCGGCACGCTCGACCCGCTGGCTTCCGGCGCCCTGCCGATCGCGCTCGGCGAGGCGACGAAAACCGTGCCCTTCGTCCAGGACGGGCAAAAGCTCTACGGCTTCACCGTGCGCTGGGGCGTCGAGACCGACACCGACGACGCCGAGGGCAAGCCTGTCGCCACGTCCGAAGCGCGGCCGGAAGCCGATGCGATCCGCGCGCTTCTCCCCGCCTTCACCGGCGAGATCATGCAGCGTCCGCCGGCGTTCTCGGCCCTGAAGATCGACGGTACGCGCGCCTACGACCTCGCCCGCGCCGGCGAAGAGGTGATCCTCGACGAGCGCCCGGTCTCAATCGCCCGTCTCGACCTGATCGAGATGCCCGACGCCGACCACGCCGTGTTCGAGGCCGAATGCGGCAAGGGCAC
>JBDTLN010000293.1:0-3769 GCA_039934795.1 Bauldia sp.
CGGCGGCTCGACCTTCACCAACCCGCCGGGCAATAAAGCCTGGCAACTCATCGACGCGGCCGGCTGCCGGGGCCTACGCATCGGTGGCGCCATGGTCTCCGAAATGCACTGCAACTTCCTCATCAACTCTGGTGCGGCGACGGCACACGATCTGGAACGCCTCGGCGAGACGGTGCGGGCACGCGTCCTGGAGACCAGCGGTGTGCGGCTCGAATGGGAGATCAGGCGCATCGGGCGATTCGCCGGCGAGCAGGTAGAGCCGTTCCTCGGCGGCGCTGTGTAGCATTGCCTAGCTTGATAAAACCACCGCTTGGGTATATTTATCCCGTTGTCGGGTAGAAAGGTGACCTCCGTGGGCATCAACATCAAGAATCTGGAGACGGTTCAACTCATTCGCGAACTTGCTGCGCGGACGGGTATGGGCCAGACGGAGGCGATAACCGTGGCGGTTCAGGAGGCGCTTGATCGCCTCAAGGGTCGAGGGCTTGCGGAGCGACTCATGGAGATCGGCCGTGAGACTGCGCCCCTCATGAAAGACTTTAATTGGGACGAAGCGCTTTATGGCGAGAATGGCCTCTACGATCGCGAGACGGGCCTCCCCAAATGATTATCGATTCCTCGGCTCTGGGCGCGGTCCTGTTGGCGGAGCCCGATGGCCAGGTGTTTGCGGATGCTATCGAGGCGAATCCGGTCCGTCGCATGTCCGCGGCAACCTTCCTTGAAATCGCGATTGTCATCGACAATCGCCACACGATTCGCGCGGGGCGTCGGCTCGACGACATGGTCCGGGAAGCGAATATCACCATCGAGCCCGTGACCGAGCAGCAGGCCCGCATCGCCCGCGAGGCCTACCGCGACTATGGCAAGGGCTCGGGCCATCCGGCCGGCCTCAATTTCGGCGATTGCTTCGCCTATGCGCTGGCGCGCGACCGGGGCGAACCGCTCCTCTTCAAGGGCGCGGATTTTGGCGAGACCGACGTCCGATCCGCAATCGGCTGAGAGCCGAATACCCCGGCGAGGCAATTTGACTCGCCTGGGAGGCCTCTTGGTTAACGTCTTTTAACCATTTGTTGAGGCATCCTGCGCCAAACAACGATTCGGGCAGGAAAAAGCGTCCATGAGCAAGCACGTCGCGGTCCTGATGGGCGGCTGGTCGAACGAACGGCCGGTGTCGCTGTCGTCCGGCAACGGCTGCGCCGATGCCCTCGAGGCGGCCGGCTATCGGGTGACGCGGGTCGATGTCGGCCGCGACGTCGCCGAGGTGCTCGCACGCCTTAACCCCGATGTCGCCTTCAACGCCCTGCACGGGCCGTTCGGCGAGGATGGCTGTGTCCAGGGGATTCTCGAGATCCTCGCCATTCCGTACACCCATTCCGGCGTGCTCGCCTCGGCCCTCGCCATGAACAAGCCGAAGGCCAAGGACGTCATGAAGGCGGCGGGCATTCCGGTCGTCGACGGCCTTCTGATGAACCGGCTGGATGTTGCCAGGGCCCATCCCATGGCCCCTCCCTATGTGGTCAAGCCGCCCGCGGAGGGCTCCAGCTTTGGCGTTCTGATCGTCCGCGACGATGCCCGCCATCCGCCTCAGCAGCTCTTTGCAGACGACTGGCCGCATGGCGAAATGGTCATGGTCGAGCGCTTCGTCCACGGCCGCGAGCTGACCTGCGGGGTCCGCGGCGATGAGCCGATGGAAATAATTGAAATCGTTACCGATCACCGCTTCTACGACTATGAGGCGAAATACGCTCCTGGCGGCTCCCGGCACGTCCTTCCGGCTAAAATTTTACCTAATATTTACCAAAATATACGGATGCTGGCGCTACGGGCACATCAGGCCTTGGGGTGCCGTGGCGTCAGCCGTGCCGACTTCCGGTACGACGACAGACCGGATGGGACAGGCGAGATCGTCTGCCTTGAGGTCAACACGCAACCCGGCATGACCCCGACATCGCTGGTTCCGGAGATGGCGGCCTATGCCGGCATCGACTTCCCGGCCCTGGTGACCTGGATGGTGGAGGACGCGTCTTGCGGCCGATAGGGGTCGAGATTTTGAGGCGGTTGCTCACGTTCGGCGAGGCGTCGGAGGAGGGCGGTCGCGTCCTGCACCCGCTGCTGCGCCGGCCGGCGCGCCTGCTGGCGCGGGCGGAATGGCACCTGCCGCGTCATGCCGGCCTCAAGGGGATGGCGGTCCTGTTTCTCGCCACTGGCGTTGCGGGGGTCTCCCTTGGCGGCCACGTCACCACCGTCATCTCGGCCGTCGCGTCGTGGTCGGGCCTCGGCGTCGAATCAGTCAAGATCACCGGGCAGAGCGAGACTTCGGAACTCGACGTGCTCGATCGGCTCGACATGGGGCCGTTCCCCTCGCTCGTCACTTTCGATGCCGACGGGGCGCGCGAGCGCATCGAGGCGCTGCCGTGGGTGTCGCAGGCTACCGTCCGCAAGCTCTATCCCGACACCATCGAGATCGCTGTCACCGAGCGTACGCCCTACGCCATTTGGCAGCACGGCCTCGTCGTCTCCCTCATCGATCGCGAGGGCAAGCTCATCGCCGATACCGTCGGCGATCGCTACGCCCATTTGCCCATGGTGGTAGGCGAGGGAGCCGCGCCCCGGGCCGTCGAATTCTCCGAAATGATGGCCGGTTTCCCGGGCCTCCAGCGACGGGTCAAGGCCGGCGTCCTTATCGCCGAGCGGCGCTGGAACGTGGTCCTCGGCAACGGCGTCGAGATCCTGCTTCCCGAGGAGCAGCCGGCGACGGCCCTGGCTCGCCTCGCCGAAATGGACGCCACCAGCAATCTCCTCGACCGCGACATCGTCGCCGTCGACCTCCGGGTGCCGGATCAACTCGTCGTCCGCCTGTCCGAGCGCGCCAAGGTGGCGCGCGAGGAAATGCTCAAGGAGCGCGACAAGCTTGCCAAGAAGAAGGGCACGAGCACCTGATGCCGCTGTTCGGTAACGATAAAGGCGCGCGTAACAAGCGCTCGCAGGTGGTCTCGATCCTCGATGTCGGCACCACCAAGATCTGCTGCCTGATCGCGCGACTGACGCCGCGCCCGCCGACCGAGGCGCTGCCCGGGCGAACGCACTCGGTCGAGGTGCTCGGCATCGGCCACCAACGTTCGCGCGGCATCCGCTCCGGCGTCGTCGCCAACCTCGACGCGGCCGAGCAGGCCATCCGTCATGCCGTTGACGCCGCCGAGAAAATGGCCGGCGTCACCGTCCAGTCGCTGATCGTCAATCTCTCCTGCGGGCGTCTTGCCAGCGAGAACTATTCGGCCGGCGTCACCGTCGCCGGCGGGCAGGTCACCGAGGAGGATATCGGCCGCGTGCTGGCGGCCGGTCGCCGCCATTCGGTGGTCGAGGGCCGTTCCGTCGTCCATTCCCTGCCGACCGGCTATTCCCTCGACGCCGATGCCGGCATCGCCGACCCGCGCGGCATGATCGGCCAGCGCCTTGGTGTCGATATGCACGTCGTCAGCGCCGAGACGGCGCCGCGCAGCAATCTCGAGCTCTGCATCAACCGCTGCCACCTGTCGATCGAGGCGGTGGTCGCGACGCCCTACGCCAGCGGCCTTGCCGCGCTTGCCGACGATGAGGCCGAACTCGGCTGCGCCTGCATCGATTTCGGAGGCGGAACGACGACCATCGCAGTCTTCTCGCGCGGCCAGTTCGTCCACACCGACGCTCTCGCGATTGGCGGCCAGCACATCACCAACGACGTGGCGCGCGGCCTGTCGACCCGCATCGAGGACGCCGAGCGGCTGAAGAC
>JBDTLN010000294.1:0-3766 GCA_039934795.1 Bauldia sp.
GTCGGGGTAGGAACTGAAAAGCCGGTCGACGGGCCAGTTGGTGCCGAAGACGACTTTGCCGGTGCCGAAGGCCTCGATGGAGCCGAGGACGTAAGGGCGGATGCTGTCGACGGTCCAGCGCGGATCGCGCATGCCGAGGCCCGATATCTTCATCCAGATATTCTCGATCCGGCCGAGGCTTTTGACGCCATCCTGCCAGGCCCGGAACGCCTCGGGCGTCCGCTCCATCGGGATGCCGCAGTGGTCGACGCAAATCACCGTGTCGGGGAATTTCCGGGCCAGCGCCTCGACCTTCGGGAAGAGCGGCACGCGAGTGTCGAGGCAATAGACGAGATTGTGTTTCGCCAGTTTGCCGTAGCCGGCCTGCCAGGCAGGGTCGGAGAGATAGTCGCCGCGGCCGAAGTCGCGAATGCCACGGACGTTGGGGAAGGCCATGTGGCGCTCCAGGACCTCGTCCACGTCATCGTCCTGAAGATGGCACTCGGCGACGATGCCCTGCGGGTATCCGGTCGCCTTGGAGAAGGCCTGGAGCCATTCGGTCTCCTTGACCGGGTCCTTGATGCCGAGCGCCGCCTGGACGTGGATCGCCTTCGGCACATTGGCGAAGCGGATCTCGGCGATGTAGTCCTCGACCTGGTACTTCCACGGCTTGATCGCATCGATGTCGCCGAGGAAGCCGTGCATCGAGTCCTTCTCCAGCCACGCATAGCGGAGATCGGGGTGCTTCATGTCGTGGAGATGGAAATGGGTGTCGATGAACGGAATCTCGGCCACGGCGTCTCTCCCTGAATTCTTCCTGGTCCGGCCGGCTTCGAGGCCGGCGCGGCTATTCGTAGTCTGCGCCGCGGCTCAGAGCGCGTCGAGCACCGCCTGTCCCATCGCTTGAGTCGAGGCAGTTCCGCCCATGTCGCGGGTCATGACCTTGCCGTCGGCCAGAACGCGCTCGATGGCGGCGACGATGCGGTTGGCCGCGGCCTTGGCGCCGAGATGCTCCAGCATCAGCGCGCCGGACCAGATCTGTCCCACCGGATTGGCGACGTTCTGGCCGGCGATGTCCGGCGCTGAGCCGTGCACCGGCTCGAACATCGAGGGAAACTTTCGCTCCGGGTTGATGTTGGCCGAAGGGGCGATGCCGATGGTGCCGGTCACCGCCGGGCCGAGATCGGAGAGGATGTCGCCGAAGAGATTGCTGGCGACGACGACGTCGAAGCTCTCGGGCTTGCGGACGAAATGGGCCGTCAGGATATCGATGTGGTACTGCTCGGTGGCGATGTCCGGGTAGCCGGCGGCGACGGCGCGGAAGCGCTCGTCCCAGAACGGCATCGAGTGGATGATGCCGTTCGACTTGGTCGCCGAGGTGAGCTTCTTCCTCGGCCGCGTCTTCGCCAGCTCGAAGGCGTAGCGGATGATGCGATCGGTGCCGAAACGGGTGAAGACCGACTCCTGGATGACCATTTCCTGATCGGTGCCGGCATAGAGGCGGCCGCCGATCTCGGAGTATTCGCCCTCGTTGTTTTCGCGGACGATCAGGAAGTCGATCGAGCCCGGTTCCTTGTTGGCGAGCGGGCAGGGCACGCCCTTGAAGAGGCGGACGGGGCGAAGGTTCACATATTGCTGGAAGTCGCGGCGGATCGGCATCAGCAGCGTCCACAGCGAAACATGGTCGGGGACCGTCGGCCAGCCGATGGCGCCGAGGAAGATGGCGTCGTGGCCGGCGATCTTCCGGAGGCCCTGCTCCGGCATCATGCGGCCGGTGCGGGTGTGATGATCGCAGCCCCAGTCGAACGGCTCGAAGTCGATGGCGATGCCCTCGCGCCTGGCGGCGGCGGCGACAACGCGCTGGCCCTCGGGCACGACCTCAAGGCCGATGCCGTCCCCGGCGATGACTGCGATCCGCAAGGCGGGCATGGATTTCCTTCGCGATTGACGCCGGCGGGCAACCAAACCGACCGGACTTGGCATCGTTTCCAACCTTATCGGCCACCCCCCAAGGCCGCAAGACCGGCGGCGGCCCGGGCTGCGGCAAAAGGCTGTTGGGGGGCAAAAGGCATGCTCACCATGGCCTTTTGACTCGGCCGCAGGCAGCGCGGCGACGCGGGCGGCTTGCCGGGTGGCGGACATGATCTGCGTTTGGGCTTGCGGTAAGCGATAACGTTTCAATATAGTGACCGGCGAAGGGCTGCGGGCCGCGAGGCCGCCAAAAGCCTTGGCAAAACGGGAGGCTCCGATTGGCGCGTGACGCCACCAGAGCGCGGACGGAACGACGCGGCATCGTCACCGGGGCGGCGAGCGGCATCGGCCGTGCCGTCGTCAGACGCCTCATTGCCGAAGGGGTCGGCGTGCTGGCGGTCGACATCGACGGCGACCGTCTGAAGGACCTGGCGGCCGACGGCGCCGAAACCATGACCGCCGATCTCGCCGACGCGGCGGCGCGCGAGCGCCTCGCCGAGGCCGGGGCGGACTACGACTATCTGGTCAACGCCGCCGGCATCATTCTCCTCAAGCCGATCTTCGAGGTTTCGGTCGAGGAATGGCGGCGGGTTCAAACGATCAACGCCGAGTCGGTCTTCTTCCTCTGCCAGAAGCTCGGGCCGCGACTCAAGGCCGGCGGTGCCATCGTCAACCTGTCGTCAAGCTCGGCCAAACTCGCCACCACGGTGGAGGCAGCGGTTTACGCCGCCTCGAAGACCACCATCACCTCGATCACCCGCTCGTTCGCCTATGCCCTTGCGTCGCGGCCGGTGCGGGTCAACGCGATCTGTCCCGGCATCATCGACACGCCGATGCAGGAAGCGGTGCTGGAAAAAGTGGCGACGATGCGCGGCACCACCGCCGCGGCGCTCGGCGAGGCGCGCAACAAGACCGTGCCGCTCGGCCGCGCCGCGAGCCCCGAGGAATGCGCCGGGCTGATCTGGTTCCTGCTCTCCGACGAGGCGGGTTATATGACCGGGCAGGCGATCAACTACACTGGCGGCCTGGTGACGTGGTGAGTTTTGCAGGGAGGATAGAATGAAGAAGCCGATCAAGGTCTGCACCGGCGGTCTCGGCCACCCGGAAGGGCCGTATGAGCTCGACGACGGCCGTGTCGTCTACGCCAACTCTTACGCCAGCGCGATCGGCGTCTGGGACCCGAAGACCAACAAGGCCGGGATCTACGCCGATGTCGGCGGCGGGCCGAATGCCTGCATGCTGGGCAGCGACGGAGCGGTTTATTCCACCCAGTATGCCAAGATCGGGGGCTGGATTGCCCCGGTGCAACGCCCGCCGTCTATCCAGAAGACGCTGCCCAACGGCAAGGTCGAGATCCTCGTCACCGAGGCCGACGGCGTGAAGTTCGACGGGCCGAACGATCTGACTTTTGCGCCGGACGGACGCCTGTGGTTCACCGATTCCGGCGACTGGGCGCCCGACACCCGGCCGCATCCGGGGCGGATCGTCGTCATCGAGAAGAACGGCAAGGCGACGATCGTCGAGGAGCTCGACCACGTCTATCCGAACGGCATCGTCGCCGAGCCGGACGGGTCGATCGTCTGGGTCGAGTCCTACACGCTCCGCGTCGTCCGCCGCACGCCCGACGGCAAGAAGAGCGTCATCCACACCCTCCCCGAGGGCCACATCCCGGACGGGCTGAAGATCGACGTCGATGGCAATTTCTGGATTACCACGGTCGTCTCGGGCGGCGTGGACGTGATCGCCAGGGACGGCAAGCCGATCGACTTCCTCGAATCGGGCGGCACAATCCTCAACTGCGCTTTCGGCAAGGGTG
>JBDTLN010000295.1:0-3766 GCA_039934795.1 Bauldia sp.
CGAAAAGGGCCGGCATGTCGTGATCGGCACATCGGGCCTTTCGGCGGCGGACTACGACGAGATCGAGGCGGCGGCACGGGCCGCGGGGAGGGGCGTGTTTGCTGCAGGAAACTTCTCGATCACCGCGACTCTGCTCAAGCGCTTTGCCCTCGAAGCGGCGCGCCATGTGCCGGATGTGGAGGTGATCGACTACGCCTCCGCCAAGAAGCCGGACACACCTTCGGGCACGGCGCGCGAGCTTGCCGAGGCGCTCGGCGCGATCGAGAGGAAGCCGCTGGCGCGACCGGTGGCGGAGTTGAGCGGCCTGCGCGAAACGCGCGGCGCGGCGGTTGGCGCGCCGTCGCCGGTGCAGGTTCACTCGCTGCGGCTGCCGTCGTATGTCCTTGCCTGCGAGGCGATTTTCGGCGCACCCGACGAGCGGCTGACAATCCGGCATGACGCGGGATCCTCGGCGACGCCCTATGTCGCCGGGACATTGCTCGCCATACGGAAAGTCGGCGATGAGATCGGTCTCAGGCGCGGGCTCGACAGCCTGCTCGACTGAAGCCTATTCAGCGATCACTTCGATGTCGCGATCACGGCCGGGCTCGACCGTGAATTCGCGCTCGAATGTGCGGCCGTCGTGGCGGGCGATGGCCTTGTAGGCGCCCATCGCGAGGACGACGGACGGGAAGGCGCCGACGTTCTCGACGACGTTGTCGCCGGTGTCGGTCTTCACGGTCCAGGCGGTGTCGGCGATGGCTTCTCCGCCATGCTGGTCGACCAGTTTCAAGGTGAGGAGCGCCGCCTTCTGGTAGACCGTCGCCTCGGTCAGTTTGCCGGGCTCGACTTTGATGTCGGCCCGGACGACGGCATTGGCGTCGCCGTACCGCGAGATGACGTGGTAGATGCCGGCGTTGAGGCCGACAATCTTGTCGGCCGGGCAGTTCTCGACGAGGAGCGGGCGCTCGTCGGAACCATCCTCGTCCGGCGCATAGATGTCGAACTTGACGAGGCCGGGCGGCAATTTCCGGTCTTTGCCGACGAGCGCCGACAGGCGAAGGCCGCCGGCGTTGAGCACGACCGTATCGCCGGGGCTGACGGCATCAACCGTGATACGCTTGGTGGCGCCGGCGCGGCCGTAGGAAGCGTGGACGAGATAGGTGCCGGGCTGAAGCTTCAGGGTCGCGGTGCCGCCTTCGGCCTCTCCGATTTCGGCAAGCTTGCCGTCGGGACCACGGGTGTTGTCGAAGACGCGGAAGTTGACGCCCGCAGGAAGCGGCGCCCCCTCGCGCGTCAAGCGGGCCTGCAGCATGAACACACCGGGAATGGCCCCGGCGCCTTCGGCGAGCTCGATCGCCGGGCCGGGCGTGTCGTCGAGCTTGATGCCCACGGCCGGGCTGTCGCCGCTGCCGCCGTCCATGGGTCCGTCGCCGCTGCCGGTGTCCTCGCCTTCCGCAGCCGGCGCGTCACCGGTGCCGTCGGGCGCTTCGACGAGACCGTCGGCTTCCGGATCGGCCATTGTGTCGTTCAAATCCGCGGAATTGCCGATATCTGGCGAGGCGGCTGGATCGTCCGGCATGCCGGGCTCGACCTGCACCGGTTTCTTCTTCTTCGCGGCATAGGCCGGCGGGGCCGATTCAATCGCCAGAACCGCTGCGCCGACGATGGCGAAGGCGCCGAGAGTGCCGGCGACCAGCGATGCCGACAGAAGCCTGCGCAGCTCGTTCTTACGGTTTCCCAAAACAACCCCGAAACCCGCGATAAGTCACATGGAGGAGAATCCGCGATTCCGTGGCGATTTCAAGGCTCGCGTCGGCTGGATGCTGCTGAATCGACCGCATTGCTTTCCCGGAAGGATCGGCCATGGTGACGCGCCTTCCTCCCCCGAACGTGCCAGAGCCATGCCCGACGCGCTTGAACTGCTCAAGACCAGAAAATCAATATCCGCCCAGTTCCTTGGACTGCCTGGGCCCGACCGGCGGCAGCTCGACGAGATGCTGACCATTGCCTCGCGAGTGCCGGATCACGGCAAGCTCGTGCCGTGGCGGTTCATCGTCTTTGAAGGCGACGCGCGGGGGTTGGCCAGCGCGCTGCTGGCGAAGCTCTATTCCGAACGCAATCCGGATGCCGAGGCCAAGCGCCTCGAGGAGGAGGCGGCGCGGCTGGCGCGGGCGCCCGTGGTCGTGGCGGTGGTCAGCCGGGCGGCGCCACACGCGAAGATTCCGGAATATGAGCAGCTCCTTTCGGCGGGCGCCGTGGCGATGAACCTCGAACTGGCCGCGCAGGCTATGGGGTTCGCCGCGCAGTGGACGACGAACTGGTTTGCCTATGACGAGGTCGCCGGGCGTCTGCTCGGGCTGCAACCGGGGGAGCGCTTCGTCGGCTTCATCCACATCGGCACGTCGAGCGTGCCGCCGGTCGACCGGCCACGGCCGATGCTCGCCGACATCGTGACGTGGTGGCAGCCCGAACCCGGCTAGCATCGGTCACCGGATCAAGGCGATCTCAGGTTCGAAAAAGCGCCGCCGGTTGGTGTAAGCTGGAGGCCGGAAGCACTTTGCTCCCGCCGGACCGCCCGTATGAGCAGCCGCGCCTCCCGCCGCCGGATGATCGCCAGCGCACCGGTCTATGTGGCCCTCGGTGCCTGGGCAGCGGTCTGCCTGTTCCCCCTCTACTGGATCGCGGTCACGTCGCTGAAGGGCGAGTACCAGATCGTCAAGGGTCCGTTTTACCTGCCTTTCGTAGACTTCACACCGACCCTCGATTCCTGGCGGTTCATCCTGTGGGACGCGAGTGAGAACCTGCTGCTGCAGTTTTTCAATTCGGCCGTGGTCGGCATTTCCTCCACGGCCCTGACCCTTCTTCTCGCGGGTATGTTCGTCTATGGGATCACCAGGCTTCCGTTCGCCGTTACGCTTACTTCCGCGGTTGCCCTTGGCCTGCTTGCCGTATCGGTGGGAGGCGTCTCGCTCGGCCTTTTCTGGCTTGCGGGGCTGGCGGCGGCGGGGTTTGTCCTGCTTCTGGTGGCGGGCAGGCGTATCGGGCGGCGCGGGCCGACCCTTGGCAAACGCGCCCTCCTGTTCGGCCTTCTTGCAACGCGCATCCTGCCGCCGGTGATCGTAGTCCTGCCGATCTATCTGATGGCGCTGCACACCGGCACGCTCGACACCCGCTTCGCCCTGATCGTTACGTATACGGCGTCCAACCTTCCGATCGCTCTGTGGCTGCTGGTGCCGGTGTTCGGCGACGTCGCGACGGAACAGGAAGAAGCCGCGCAACTGGACGGGGCATCGCGCCTGCGTGTCTTCGCGACCGTCCTGGTCCCCATGCTGGCGGCGGGGATCACGGCGGCGGGCGTTCTCGTATTCGTGCTGTGCTGGAACGAATACCTGTTTGCCGCTTACCTCGCCGCCGGACGTGCGATGACGATGCCGCCCTGGGTCGTCGGGCAGCTTTCCATGAAGGAAGGGCAGATCGGGGGCGATATCGTGGAGTGGTCGCGCCTGTCCGCCGCCATGGTCGTAATGACGGTGCCGGTCGTTGTCGCCGCTGCTTTCGTCCAGCGGTTTCTGAGGCGCTTCGGGATATGGCGGCGCGCTTGATTCGGGCCTGAAACGGATCGGCCGCCCCAACGCCGCCGTCCGGGTCAGGCGATGCCGGCGGCCCGGGCGCGGGCCAGCTCGCGCTCGGCGCGCAGGAGGTGCGGACGGTCGAGCATCTGACCCTCGATGCTGATGACGCCGGCGGCGGAGGACTCCGCGAACGCGGCGACGATCGCTCTGGC
>JBDTLN010000296.1:0-3764 GCA_039934795.1 Bauldia sp.
CTCGAAGATCGCGTTCGCAAAGCGAAGGCGGAGTATGACAAAATCGAGTCCTAAAGGGCCTACGCCTTCGCTGATTGGAGGAACCAACGGCCGCCCCAAACGGGCACCCGTGAAACGCCTCTGCAAATGCTATCGCTGCCACGACGACCTCGTCATGGGAACGACCTGCATCGAGATTCCAAAGCTTGGGCAGGCCTATTCGACTGAACGGCGTGTATGCGACGCGTGCTTCCAACTGATTTTGCGCAAGACAGACGACGACCTTGCCGAGATCAGGAAACTCTAAGCGTTGGTCGCATCGCCCGCTTCATCGTCACCGACGTCGGTCTTGTTGACTGGCTACGGTACGATGCCTTCTCCTAGGGCTCTTCGCTTGTCAGCGATCAAGTCAGGACCAATCCCGCCGTTCACCTGTCTTTCTACGCCAGCGCACTACTACGCCATTGACCTTGTTGCACTGGCCCCATTGCTGCCTCTTCTAATCATCCCCGATCCGGGGCCGCTCTTGACGCGGTCCCTCAGCGAGCGGGGGCACGATGGCTTCTCACCAGCAATCCGAGGCGATATTGCGGGGCGCGCGCATGCTGCGCACCGCTCTTGGCCCCGCCATCGCCGGATTTCTGGAAGACCCGTCGATCGTCGAGGTGATGCTCAATCCCGACGGACGGCTCTGGATCGACCGTCTGTCCGAGGGACTTTCCGATACAGGTGAGCGGCTATCGCCCGCCGATGGCGAGCGGATTGTTCGCCTCGTCGCTCACCATGTCGGCGCCGAGGTTCATTCCGGCAGCCCGCGCGTCTCTGCGGAGCTGCCCGAGACGGGCGAACGGTTCGAGGGCTTGTTGCCGCCCGTCGTTACCGCGCCCGCCTTCGCAATCCGCAAGCCCGCTGTCGCTGTCTTCACGCTCAACGACTACGTCGCCGCCGGGATCATGACGGTCGATCAGGCCGAGGCGCTGCGCGTCGCCGTCTGCGAACGCCGCAACATCCTGCTCGCGGGCGGCACGTCAACGGGCAAGACCACGCTCGCCAACGCGCTTCTGGCCGAGGTGGCGAAGACCGCCGATCGCGTCGTGCTGATCGAGGACACACGCGAACTGCAATGCGCGGCGCCAAACCTCGTCGCGATGCGCACCAAGGATGGCGTCGCCTCGCTCTCCGATCTCGTCCGTTCGTCTCTGCGCCTTCGCCCGGACCGAATACCAATCGGCGAGGTCCGGGGAAGCGAAGCCCTCGATCTCCTCAAAGCTTGGGGCACGGGCCATCCCGGCGGGATCGGCACCATCCATGCCGGCAGCGCGATCGGCGCGCTGCGGCGTCTCGAACAGCTCATCCAGGAAGCCGTGGTCACGGTCCCACGCGCGCTGATCGCGGAGACCATCGATCTCGTCGCGGTGCTCGTCGGCCGCGGTTCCGCGCGCCGTCTCGCTGAACTTGCTCGCATCGAGGGGCTCGGCTCCGACGGCGACTATCGCGTCATTCCGGAAACCTCAGCCACAGGAGATATTTCATGATCTGCCGTTCTTCAGCCTTCCGCCATCACATGGCGACGGCAATCTCAGTCGCCGTTGTCAGCATAATGTTGGCGCCGGCTGCCCATGCCGCCGGTTCGTCGATGCCGTGGGAGGCGCCGCTCCAATCGATCCTGCAATCGATCGAAGGCCCCGTCGCCAAGATCCTCGCGGTGATCATCATCATCGTCACCGGCCTGACGCTCGCCTTCGGCGATACGTCCGGCGGCTTCCGCAGGCTGATCCAGATCGTGTTCGGTCTCTCGATCGCCTTCGCCGCCAGCTCCTTCTTCCTCTCGTTCGGCGGCGGGGCGCTCGTCTGATGACGCTGTTCAACCCAGACGAGACGGTTCCCGGATTCGCCGTGCCGGTGCATCGCGCGCTGACCGAGCACATCATGCTCGGTGGTGCGCCACGCTCGATCGCCATCCTCAACGGTACGCTCGCCGCTGCGCTCGGCCTCGGCCTGCGCCTGTGGCTGGTCGGCCTCGGACTTTGGGCCGTCGGCCACTTCGCGGCGGTATGGGCGGCAAAGCGCGATCCGATGTTCGTCGATGTCGTGCGGCGGCACCTCCGCATTCCCAGCTTTCTCGGCGTGTGAGGGCGGCCATGATGAACCTCGCCGAATATCGCCGGACCGTCACCCGCCTTGCGGATTTTCTGCCCTGGGCAGCTTTGGTCGGCGAAGGCGTCATGCTCAACAAGGACGGCTCGCTCCAGCGCTCGGCGCGATTTCGCGGTCCCGACCTGGAGTCTTCAGTTCCGGCCGAGCTGATCGCGGTGGCGGGGCGTCTCAACAACGCTTTCCGCCGCCTGGGTTCCGGGTGGGCGATCTTCGTCGAAGCACAACGCCATGCCGTCGGCGCGTATTCGGCGAGTCGGTTTCCAGATGCCGCGTCTGCGCTGGTCGACGCCGAACGCAAAGCTGATTTTGAAGAGGACAGCGCGCACTTCGAGTCGAGCTACTTCCTCACCTTCGTCTATCTGCCGCCGGCCGAGGACGCCGCGCGCGCCGAGGCTTGGCTCTATGAAGGCAAGGGCGACAAAGGCGTCGACGCCTGGGAAGTCCTGCGCGGCTTCGTCGATCGCACCGATCGCATTCTCCAGCTCATCGAAACCTTCATGCCCGAATGCCGCTGGCTCGATGACGGCGAGACACTGACCTATCTCCATTCCTGCGTTTCCACGAAACGCCATCGCGTGCGCGTGCCCGAGATTCCGATGCATCTCGACGCGGTTCTCGCCGATCAGCCGCTGACCGGCGGGCTGGAACCACGTCTCGGCGCCGCGCATCTTCGCGTTCTCACAGTTGTCGGCTTTCCGACCGCAACGACACCCGGCTTGCTCGACGAATTGAACCGGCTTGCCTTTCCGTATCGCTGGTCGACGCGCGCGATACTGCTCGACAAAACAGACGCGACCCGGTTGCTGACCAAAATCCGCCGGCAGTGGTTTTCCAAGCGCAAGAGCATCGCCGCCATCCTCAAGGAGGTGATGACCAACGAAGCGTCTGTCCTGGTCGACACCGACGCGGCCAACAAAGCGAGCGACGCCGATCTCGCGCTCCAGGAACTTGGCGCCGATTACGCCGGTCAAGCCTATGTGACCGCGACCGTCACGGTCTGGGACGACGATCCGCGCATCGCCGCCGAAAAGCTCCGATTGGTCGAGAAGATCATCCAGGGCCGCGACTTCACGGCGATGCCGGAGACGATCAACGCCGTCGATGCGTGGCTCGGCTCGCTGCCGGGCCATGTCTACGCCAATGTGCGGCAGCCCCCCATCAGCACTTTGAACCTCGCCCACATGATCCCCCTATCCGCCGTGTGGGCGGGCCCGGAACGGGACGAGCACTTCGATGCACCCCCCTTGCTGTTCGGCAAGACGGAAGGCTCGACCCCGTTCCGGTTTTCCCTTCACGTCGGCGATGTCGGCCACACGCTCGTCGTTGGTCCAACCGGCGCCGGCAAGTCGGTGCTGCTGGCGCTGATGGCGCTCCAGTTCCGCCGCTACGCCGGCGCCCAAGTCTTCGCGTTCGATTTCGGCGGCTCCATCCGTGCGGCCATGCTCGCCATGGGCGGCGACTGGCACGATCTGGGTGGCGACCTGACGGAGGGATCGGAGACATCGGTCTCGCTCCAGCCGCTCGCCGGCATTCACGACACGCCGGAGCGCGCCTGGGCGGCGGACTGGATCGTCGCGATGCTGACACGCGAAGGCATTGTCATCACGCCCGAGGTCAAGGAGCACCTC
>JBDTLN010000297.1:0-3763 GCA_039934795.1 Bauldia sp.
TCGGCGGCAAGGCGATCTCGGCGCTGACGCTCTATGACGTCGTGCCGCCGCAGAAGCCGGCCGGTGCCGCCTTCCCGGTGACGATCACGACCGGCGACCTCCCTGCGCCCGGCGAGACCGATAAGCTCGTCGCCGACAAACCCGACGTGATCTTCCACCTCGCGGCGATCGTCTCGGGCGAGGCCGAACAGGAGTTCGACAAGGGCTACCGGATCAACCTCCGGGGCACGATGAACCTCATCGACAGCGTGCGCCGCGCCGGCAACAAACCGCGCCTCGTGTTCACGAGTTCGATCGCGGTCTTCGGAGCGCCTTTCCCAGAAAAAATCGGCGACGAGTTCTTTTCGACGCCGCTCACGTCGTACGGCACCCAGAAGGCAATCGGCGAGCTGCTGATCTCGGATTACACGCGCAAAGGCCTGCTCGACGGCGTCTCGATTCGCCTGCCGACCGTGTGCATCCGGCCCGGCACGCCGAACAAAGCGGCGTCTGGCTTCTTCTCCAACATCCTGCGCGAGCCCTTGGCTGGCGCCGAAGCGGTGCTGCCGGTTTCCGAGGACGTCATGCATTGGCACGCCTCGCCACGGGCCGCGGTCGGCTTCCTGCTGCACGCCGCGACCATCGACGGTGAGAAGCTAGGCCCGCGCCGTGCGCTGTCGATGCCGGGCCTCGCGGTGACCGTCGGCGAACAGATTGCCGCACTGAAGAAAGTGGCCGGAGAGAAGGTGGTGGCGCGCATCAAGCGCGTTCCGGACCCGTTCATTCAGGGCATCGTCGCCGGCTGGCCGCGCAACTTCGATCCCAAGCGGGCACTGGCGCTCGGCTTCAAGCCGGACGCGAGTTTTGAGGACATCATCAGGATTCACATCGAAGACGAATTGAAGGGCAAGATTGCCTGACAACTCCAGCGCCGACGTCGAGGAAAAAAGTCATGAGCAACAAGTTGCAAGTGCTGCTGTTTTTGCAGAACCCGAAGCCCTACATGGACCGCCTCACCGCCGATGGCCTCAACGAGCGATGCGATTTCACGGTGCTCGCGCCCGGGACCGAGCCGGACGCTGCTGTCCTGCAGAACACCGAGGTGCTGTTTTCCATGGGCCCGCCACCGGGACTGCTCGCCAAAATGCCCCGGCTCAAGGTCATCCAGTCGCTCACCGCCGGTGTCGACCACTGGCTCGCGCGCAAGGATCTGACAACAGCCCACACGCTGATCGCGGCACGCGGGACCCACCGCATCCAGGTGCCGGAGAACATCCTGGGCGCGCTGTTTCACATCACCAAGAAATATCACCAGATCGCGCTTCAGCAGGCCGAGAGCCGCTGGCAGCGCAGCGTCTCCGATACGCTCGCGGGCAAGACGCTCGGCATTCTCGGGCTCGGCGCCATCGGCCAGCAAGTCGCCACGAAGGCCGCGGCACTCGAAATGCGCGTCATCGGCACCAAGCGGACGCCGGAGGCGGTCGCGGGCGTCGAGAAGGTTTATGGTTTCGACGATACCGATAAGGTCCTCGCCGAGAGCGACTATGTTGTCGTGCTGCTGCCGGTGACGCCGCTCACTGAAAACCTTCTCAATTCGGCGCGCATTGCGAAAATGAAGCCGAGCGCCTGGCTGATCAACTTCGCCCGCGGCGCCATCATCGTCGACAACGACCTGATCGCCGCGGTCAAGGCGAAGACGATCGCCGGCGCCGTGCTCGATGTGTTCCGCACCGAGCCGCTGCCGTCCGAGCACCCCTTCTGGAAGACGCCGGGGATTTCGGTTCTGCCGCACATCGGCGGCTATCACCCCGAGCGCGACAACTGGGTCGCAGCCCTCCTCTCGGACAATATTAGCCGTCATCTCGACGGCAAACCCCTCAAGGAGGTGGTAGAGCGGGATCGGGGCTACTGATCGGGGGCCGAAGGCCCGCAGTAGGCCGGCCGGGCGCCGCAAAACCGATGGTGGCCGCATCGCGACACTGATTCGGCAAGACGGCATTAAAGCCGAGCGTTGATGTGGCTGCGGGACCATGCTAGACGAGCCCCGTCTTCCCGATCATGGCGCCGCCGGCCTCGCAGCCGCGTGGCGCTGTGGGCTATTCTCCACGCATAAGGGGCGGGGTCCACGCACAGGGACCGGGCGCACCTGAGCCGGGCGCCGGTCACGCGGCGAGGTTCGAGCATTTTATGAGAGGCTGAGCAGGACCAGTGGCCACAGACGACACCAGCACAGGGGGTGTAGCCGGACGCTACGCATCGGCCCTGTTCGAACTCGCCGAAGAGGCGAACCAGGTTCGGCAAGTCGAGAAGGATCTTGTTGAGCTCCAGTCGCTCCTCGACAGCAGCGCCGATCTCAAGCGAATGGTGCGCAGCCCAGTGTTCTCGGGCGACGAGCAAGGCCGCTCCATTGCCGCCATCGCCCAGAAGGCAGGCTACGCGCCGCTGGTCGTCAACTTCCTCAAGGTACTCGCCCGCAACCGGCGCCTGTTCGCGCTGGCCGGCATGATCAAGGCCTTCCGGACGCTTGCTGCCCGCCAGCGTGGCGAAGTCAGCGCCGAGGTCGCGAGCGCGCATCCGCTTACCCAAGATCAGCTTGCCGCCCTCAACGAGACGCTGCGCGCCTCGGCCGGCAAGGACGTCAACATCACTACGAAAGTCGATCCGAACCTGCTTGGCGGCCTCGTCGTCAAGATGGGCTCGCGCATGATCGACAGCTCGCTTCGCACAAAACTCACCTCACTCAAGACCGCCATGAAAGAGGTCCGCTGATGGAAATCAAGGCCGCCGAGATCTCCGCGATCCTCAAAGAGCAAATCAAGAATTTCGGCCAGGAGGCTGAAGTCTCCGAAATCGGACAGGTGCTGTCGGTCGGCGACGGCATCGCCCGCGTTTATGGCCTCGACAACGTCCAGGCCGGCGAAATGGTCGAGTTTCCGGGCGGCATCCGCGGCATGGCGCTCAATCTCGAGAGCGACAACGTCGGCGTCGTGATCTTCGGTGAGGACCGCACGATCAAGGAAGGCGACACCGTCAAGCGGACCGGCGCCATCGTCGAAGTGCCGATCGGCAAGGGGCTGCTCGGCCGCGTCGTCGATGCGCTGGGCAATCCGATCGACGGCAAGGGCCCGATCAAGGCCGACAAGATGTCCCGCGTCGACGTGAAGGCGCCCGGCATCATCCCGAGGAAGTCGGTGCACGAGCCGATGGCGACCGGCCTCAAGGCGATCGACGCCCTGATCCCGATCGGCCGCGGCCAGCGCGAATTGATCATCGGCGACCGCCAGACCGGCAAGACCGCCGTCGCCCTCGACACGATCTTGAACCAGAAGACGCTGAACCAGGGCGACGACGAGAGCCAGAAGCTATATTGCGTCTATGTCGCCGTCGGCCAGAAACGCTCGACCGTCGCCCAGTTCGTCAAAGTACTAGAAGAAAACGGCGCGCTCGACTATTCGATCATCGTCGCGGCGACCGCCTCCGATCCAGCGCCGATGCAGTTCCTCGCCCCGTTCGCCGGCTGCGCGATGGGCGAATACTTCCGCGACAACGGGATGCATGCCGTCATCATCTACGACGATCTCTCCAAGCAGGCCGTCGCCTACCGCCAGATGTCGCTGCTGCTGCGCCGTCCGCCGGGCCGCGAAGCCTACCCGGGCGATGTGTTCTATCTCCATTCGCGCCTGTTGGAGCGCGCCGCCAAGATGGGCGACGCTGCCGGCAAAGGCTCGCTGACGGCGCTGCCCGTCATCGAGACGCAGGCCAACGACGTCTCGGCCTACATCCC
>JBDTLN010000298.1:0-3746 GCA_039934795.1 Bauldia sp.
GGCGTCGGCCCGGCTACACCCTGACCGGCTTCCCGGTCGCCTTGGCCTTGGTTGCCGCGTCGGCCAGACGCTGCGCCATCAGCCCGTCATAGCCGGAGGGCGCCGGCTGCTTGCCGCTGCTTACCGCCTTGACGAAGGCCTCGATCTCCAGCCGGTAGGCATCGGCGTAGCGCTCGAGGAAGAAGTTGAGCACCGGGTCGGCGTTGAAGCCGGTCTTGGTCGCCACTTCGACGGTGGTCTCGTGGATGTTGCCGGCGCGCAGCAGCCCCAGCGACCCGTGCACCTCGATGCGCTGGTCGTAGCCATAGGTGGCGCGGCGCGAGTTCGAGATGTGGCACAGCTTGCCCGACGCGGTGCGCATGATGACCATCGCCGTGTCGACGTCGCCGGCCTCGCCGATGCCGGCATCGACCAGCGACGAGCCGATGGCGTGGACCTCGATGAGCTCCTCGCCAAGCAGGAACCGGGCGAGGTCGAAATCGTGGATCATCATGTCCCGGTAGAGGCCGCCCGAGCGCTGGATGTAGGAAATCGGCGGCGGCGACGGGTCGCGCGAGATGATGGTCACCATCTCGACGGATCCAACGGCCTTCTTGTCGAGGCGCGCCTTGAGGGCCGCGAAATTGGGATCGAAGCGGCGGTTGAAGCCGATCATCAACGTGCCCTTCGCCGCCTCGACGACCTTCAGGCACTTCTCGATCCGCTTCGCATCGAGGTCGACTGGCTTCTCGCAGAACACCGCCTTGCCGGCCCGCACCGCCCGCTCGGTGAGGTTGGCGTGGGTGTCGGTCGGCGTGCCAATCAGCACCGCGTCGATGTCCTTGGCCGCGATCACCTCGTCAACGCTGCGCACCGCCGCGCCATAGGCCTTGGCCAGCGCTTTCGCCGCCCCGGCGTCGGCATCGGCGACCGCCACGAGTGTCGAGCCTTCGCCCCGGGCGATGTTCCGTCCGTGAATCTTGCCGATACGCCCCGCACCGAGTAGCCCGAACCGGACCATCTCTCCGTCCTCCCCGTCTGTGGAATGAAAATTCCGAATTGACGATGCAATAGAACCGCTGTTTCATAAATTCAAGGCGTCGCCAGCCACGTCTAGCGCAGATTTCGAGGGATATTCCTATGCCACCGCCCGGCGCCGACCCGGTGTATGAGCCGACGCTCGATGTCATCACCATCGGCCGTTCCTCGGTCGATCTCTACGGCAAGCAGATCGGCGCGCGCCTCGAGGACGTCGCCTCCTTCGCCAAGTCGGTCGGCGGCTGTCCGGCCAACATCGCCATCGGCGCCGCACGCCTCGGCCTTCGCGCCGGCATCGTCACCCGCGTCGGCGCCGAGCATCTCGGCCATTTCATCATTGAGCAGATGGCCCGCGACGGCGTTGCGACCTCCGGCATTGTCCGCGATCCGGAGCGGCTGACGGCGCTCGCCATCCTTGCCGTCGAGAACGAGACCACCTTCCCGCTCCTCTTCTACCGCGAGAATTGCGCCGACATGGCCTTGTCGGAGGCCGAGATCGACGAGAGCTTCATCGCCTCGGCGAGGGCCGTGCTCGTCACCGGCACCCATTTCTCCCGTCCCAACACCGAGGCCGCACAGCGGAAAGCCATGCGCGTCGCCCGCGCCGCGGGCCGCAAGGTGGTCTTCGACATCGACTACCGGCCGAACCTCTGGGGCCTTGCCGGCCATGCCTCTGGCGAAGAGCGCTTCATCGCCTCCGAGCGGGTCTCGCAACGCCTGCAGACCGTCCTGGCCGACTGCGACCTGATCGTCGGCACCGAGGAAGAGGTTCGCATCGCCGGCGGCGGCGAGGACGCCCTCTCCTCCCTCCGCGCCATCCGCGCACACTCTGCAGCGACGATCGTGCTCAAGCGCGGGCCGATGGGTTGCGTCGTTTTCCCCGGCGCCATCCCCGATACGCTCGAAGGCGGCATCGTCGGCAAGGGTTTCCCGGTCGAGGTGTTCAACGTCCTTGGCGCCGGCGATGCCTTCATGGCGGGGTTTCTCCGCGGGTGGCTGACCGGCCAGCCCGATGAGACTTCCGCGACCTGGGCCAATGCCTGCGGCGCCTTCGCCGTCTCCCGCCTCCTCTGCTCGCCGGAATATGTCACCTGGGACGAACTGCAATATTTCCTCGCCCATGGCAGCCCGCATCGCGCGCTGCGCCGCGACGAGATGCTCAATCACATCCACTGGGCGACGACGCGGCGCCGGCAGTCCGAAGGCCTGATGGCCCTTGCCATCGACCATCGCGCCCAGCTTGAGGCCATTGCCGACCGGGTCGGTGCATCCCGTAGCCGCATCAATGCGTTCAAGACGCTGGCGGTCGCTGCGGCGGCGCGGGTTGCCGACGGCGAGCCCGGCTTCGGAATGCTCCTCGACGAGACCTACGGCCGCGAAGCGCTCTTCGCGGCCGCAAAAGTCCCGTCCCTGTGGATCGGCCGGCCGGTCGAGCTGCCCGGCTCGCGGCCGGTACGTTTCGAGTTCGGCCAGGACATCGGCGCCCGCCTCGCCGAATGGCCGGTGACCCACACTGTCAAATGCCTCGCCTTCATGCACCCCGACGACGACCCTGCCCTTACAGCCGAGCAGACGGCAACGCTCCGCACAACCTGCGACGCCGCCCGCCACAACAATCTCGAACTCCTCGTCGAGGTCATCGCCAGCCGCCACGGCGTTCTCGGCACGCGCACCACCGCCGATGTCATCGCGGGTCTCTATGCCGCCGGCATCAAGCCGGACTGGTGGAAGCTCGAACCGCAGCCCTCCGCCGCCGCGTGGGCCGCCGTCGGCGACGCCATCCGCGCCGGCGACCCATGGTGCCGCGGCGTCCTCCTCCTCGGCCTTGAGGCACAAGAGGCCGAACTTGGATCCGCCTTCGCCGCCGCGGCGACCGAGCCTGTGGTAAAGGGCTTCGCCATCGGCCGCACGATCTTCAACGCCGCGGCCGAGAAATGGCTGTCGGGTGAAATCGACGACAAAACCGCTGTAGACGACATGGCCGATCGCTTCGCCCGCCTCGCCCGGGCGTGGCAACGGGCGCACGGCGCAAGGGCGGCCTGAAGCCGCTTGACGGCTTTCGCGGGCGCGAAGATGGTTCCGGGTTCACCCAGGAGCGAGGCTGCGAATACGATGTCGGACGACGTTGCTGCTGTAAGGCGGGCGGTCGATCAATGGTTCGTCGCCCTGAACGCGATGCTCGCGGGCGATCCCAAGCCCTTTGCAGGGGTCAGCAGTCACGCGGCCGATACCTTCTACATGAGCGGCGAAGGCACTTATCGCATCGGCCGGGAAGCCGCGTGGGCCGACTGCCAGGCACAGGCCACGAAGAGCCACGGCGGCCACGTCGTCGGCGAGGACATCCACATCGTCGTCAGCGGCGAGATTGCGGCGGTCGGGCTGGTGGCGAGGCCAAGGATCGTCGCGCCCGACGGCTCGACAAAGGATGTCCGTGTCCGGCAGAGCAGCGTCTTCCGCAAGGAAGACGGCGCCTGGAAGATGATCGCCCACCACGCCGACAACATCCCGCTTTGGGACGCTGTTGTCGGCACCACTTGAAACGCAGGCTCCAAACATGCCCCGCCTCCATCTTCGCCAGTCCCAACCCGACCGCGCCGGCCGCGTCATTCGCGTCACCCCGAAGAACGCCGGCTGGACCTATGTCGGCTTCGACCTGCATCGCCTCGCCCCCGGCGAGGCGGCCGGCGGCAAGATCGGCGAGCGCGAGGTCTGCCTTCTCTTTGTCTCAG
>JBDTLN010000299.1:0-3743 GCA_039934795.1 Bauldia sp.
TGGTCTACCCCGGCATCATGGCGATGGATGTGTTCGGCCCGCTCGAGGCTTTCGCCACCGCGAACAGCGTGACCGAACGACCGCTCTATCGTCTGGAGATCGCCAGCATGGATGGTGCCGCCGTCGAGACGTCGATCGGGATCAGCCTCACCCCGTCGATCGCCGCACCTGCCATCAGGGGACCGATCGACACGCTGCTGGTCTCGGGCGGCCACGGCCAGGTCACGGCACGGGCCGACAAGCGTCTGCTCGGCTGGCTGAAGGCGGAAAGCCGCAAGGCCAGGCGCACCGGCTCGATCTGTACCGGCGCCTTCGTGCTCGCGGCGGCCGGGCTGCTCGACGGCAAACGCGCGACGACGCATTGGGCGATGGCCGACGAGCTCGGCCGACGTTTCCCCAAGGTGACGGTCGACGCCGACCGGATCTTCGTGCGGGACGCCAGCGTCTACACCTCGGCCGGCGTCACGGCGGGCATCGATCTCGCGCTGGCGCTGATCGAGGAGGATCATGGCCGCAAGCTGGCGCTGCGCGTGGCGCGCGCGCTGGTCGTCTATCTCCAGCGCGAGGGCGGACAGACACAGTTCAGCAGCCGGCTGCAGGCGCAGTTCATCGAGAGCGGTCCCATCCGACGCGCCCAGGACTGGGCCCTGGAGAATCTCGCCGCCGATCTCCATGCGCCCGCCCTGGCGGCGCGGGCCGGCATGAGCGAGCGCACCTTCCGGCGCAGCTTCGCCGCCGAGACGGGCGAGACACCGCGCGACTTCGTCGAACGGGTGCGCGTCGACGCCGCGCGCCAGCTGATGGAGGATTCCCGGCTGCCGCTGCAGACGGTGGCCCGGCGCTGCGGCCTCGAGACCATGGATACGCTGCGCCGCGCCTTCGTGCGCCGTCTCGGCATCACCCCGCAGCAGTATCGCGCACGATTTTAGACATTCACCGCTAACTGGCCGAAAATCCGGCAGATTTGGCCAGTTCTGCGGCGACTGCGCTGTGGCCGGTGCGCCTCGTCTGGGCGATGATTGATCCCGGTGCAATTTGTTCGGGCGCCTGACAATCGTATGGAAGAGATGCAGACGAGCGAGGCAATGTGGGTCCGTGGGAGCGGCTGGCAAAGCGCCCGCCAGGCCCTGACAGCCGGCGTCATCGCCGCGCATCCAGCCTTCCACGGCCATCTCCGTGAACAGTCCCGGCTGCTCGTCCAGGCCTACGAGAGCAATCCGCAACTTGCGACGGTCTTCGCCACCCAGCCGCGATGGCTGATGGCACACGCAGCTTTCTCGCTTTACTTCCGCGCGAGCGGCAAAGGCGAAGGTCTGAACACCGCGCGATTCGTCGAACTCATTTCCCTGCACGACGTGGCCAGCCGCGACACCGCCGGCACCTTCCTCAAGGAGATGCTGAAGCACGGCTATGCGCGGCAGGTGCCGGCCGTCGCGGACCGGCGCCGGCGCCCTCTCGAGCCGACACAGGAAAGCATCGACGCAATCCACGACTGGGTCGCCGTTCATCTCGCGACGCTCGACAAGCTCGATGGCGGCCATCGGGTGGCCACCTTCCTCGCCAACCCGGGAGCGCTCGCCGCCCTCCAGCCTCTCATCGCCGATGGCCTTCTCTCCGCCGGCGGCGTCCGCGCGGCGGAGGAGACCTCCCGGCTGTCCGCCGGGTCCATCGGCAGCGTTGTCGTGGAGTGGTTGATTGCCGGCATCGGCGAGATCGAGCCCGGCACCGAGCGCATCCCGACCGCGGTGGTGTCTGCCGCCGAGATGGCCGGGTGGCTCAAGCTCTCCGCGACCCATCTCGCCCACAAGCTCGCCGTCGCCGAAAAGATGGGCAGCATCGGCTGGCTGGGAAAGCGCGGCCAGTCGGTGATGTGGATCTCGGATGGCTTCCACCGCGAGTACACGAGGGCCCAGGCCGCCAAGCTCGCCGTCATCGACGCAGCCTTCGCCACTTGCCATCTTCCCGGAGATGCCGCCAACGACAGTGAGCCCGAAGAGCGGGCTGCGGACTGATCGTTCCCTCATCCGTCGCCGGGAAGCGTTCGCCTGCATACGGCGGCAGATCCGCCATTGCCGAGGGACCTCGCTCTACCTGCGCTACGATGGCGAGTTCGTAATCGACGCCGACAACCCTGATCCGAGCGCCGGCCTGTGTACGATGTGGGAGGCACCGTCATTCGGCGAAAGATTGATCTCGGTCAAAGACGCCTCCCCTGCCGTTCGCATGATTGCGGCAGGGGGGAAAAGCCATGCTGGACGCCTGCTACTATTCGCTGATCGAGCGTACCGACGACGGTCGCTTCGTCGGGTGGGTGCCCGATCTGCCTGGCGCCACGGCGATCGGGCGGACCGAGGACGAGGTCGTCCACCAGCTCACGCGGAGCATGCGGCAGCACCTCCACGATCTCCTGATGAGCGGCCAGCAGCCGCCCCCCGCCCGCCCGGCCGAGCAACTGCCCTCGAGCGAAGGTCGCCAGGAGGTTCGCCGGCTCCTGCTGATCATCGGCTGAGCCGCGTGGTCGCGCCTGCGGCAACCGCGCCGCATCGAAATCGTTCATGAAAGGGGAACCCTGCGGAGAACCCTTCATGCGTCGTGTCTGCGTCCTGGCCGTCTCGCTGATCGCCGTCACGTTCGCCGGCTGCATGCCCGAACAGATGCCAGGGCAGAGAGCGGGACAAAACGCGGGGCCGACGCTGGGCGGCTACAACTATGCGCCGCAGTACGACTTCAGCGAATTCTGGTGGGCGACCGACGGCAAGACCTTCCGCGTGATCACGGCCGGCAATCCGTTCCCGACGCTGCCGATCGACGAGGTGAAGGCCCGCCTGCTGCCGGTGATGCAGGCCAACAAGCCGCGCCCCGCGCTCACCTTCACCTACGCGCAGCCGGCCGAAGAACCCCATCCCGACTACCGGCTGGTGCTGATCTTCGATCCGGCCAACGATCTCGGCTCGGGCTCGGTGTGCAACGGCGTGACGCGCCTGAAGCCCGGCACGCCCGGCCGCGTCTATGTCTACGGCGTTTATTGCCGCAACGATCTCGCCCTGTCGGAAACCACGGGCTGGACGGAAGCGGCCGGCCCGGACGATCCGCGCCTGGGCCCGCTCTTCGCCCAACTCTTCCTGGTGCTGTTCACCGACCAGCCGATGCGCCGCGGCCGGTTCGTGCCGTTCGGCCGATGGTAACTGCTCAGGTAGCTATTTCGGTCGCTTGCGCTGTCCTTTCGGATCGCCGGCCTTGCCGCGGGCTTCGGCCGCCGCAAGCTCGGACGCCTCATCGGAATCGAGCGCGCGACGCGCATCCCGGGCCGCCTTGTCGACCTTGCCGGTGTCGATGAATTCCTTGGTCGCCTTGTTGTAGGCGCGGGTGCCGCTGTAGCTGCCCTCGCCCTCGAGGCGGTCCTTGTCACTGCCCGTCGGGGCTGGCTTGGTGGTCATGGCTGTTGCTCCTTTGATTACGAGGAGCAACGCAGGCGGCGGCGCCTGGCTGCGCCGGCAGGACCTGTTTCTGCAGGCCTATTTTTGCAAGTAGGGCTCGACCTTGCCCTTGAGCTTGATGGTGAGCGGGTTGCCCTTGCGGTCGACCGTCTTGCCGACGGCGAGGCGGACCCAGCCCTCGCTCACGCAATATTCCTCGACGTTGGTCTTCTCCTCGCCGTCGAACTTGATGCCGACGCCGCGCGTCAGCAGCGCCTCGTCGTAGTGCGGGCTCTTGGGGTTGGTCGACAGGCGGTCCGGCAATGC
>JBDTLN010000300.1:0-3721 GCA_039934795.1 Bauldia sp.
AAGGAAGCCGGTCACCTTGGGGGTGTTCTTGATGAGGTGGTAGGCCTCGTTGGTCATGTGCATCTTGACCAGCACGTAGCCCGGAAAGAACTTCCGCTCGGCGTCGACCTTGCGGCCGCGCCGCAATTCCACGACCTTCTCGGTCGGAACGAGGATTTCCTCGAACAGGTCGTCCAGTCCCTGCGAGTGGGCCTTTTCCTTGATCGACTCGGCCACCTTGCGCTCGAAGTTCGAGTAGGCGTGGACGATGTACCAGCGCTTGTCCATGTCCACGTCGCCTAGCGCCCAATGCCGAGAAGGAAGGACACGCCGTAGCTCATCACCTGGTCGGCGACCAGGAAAAAGACGCTGGCCAGCACCGCCATGATGACCACCATGACCGTGGAAATGGCTGTCTCGCGGCGCGACGGCCAGACGACCTTGGCCGCCTCCTGACGCACCTGCTGGAAGAATGTGAAGGGGTTGGTCTTGGAAGCCATTCAGGCGCTCACAGGTCAGCGGCGCGCAAACCGAAGGCTCCCGCGCCGCGCTTGGAAGCCGGGTACATAAGGCCATCGGCCGGATTACTCAAGCCTGATCTTGCCGATGTAGAGCGCGTCCAGGCGCCGAAAATGGTTGCTCGGTCCCAAGGAGTCTCCTGGAATGTCAACCGCTCCGTAGCGCCCGTGAGCTGCGGGAGCCAAGAAGGAGCCGCCAGACCCCGAGAGTGGCGCCCCAAGACCGGGCGATGGCAGGGGCAGTAGGGATCGAACCTACGGCCTGCGGTTTTGGAGACCGCCGCTCTACCAGCTGAGCTATACCCCTATCCGATGAAAAGATCGGACGCCGGGTGACGGATAGCAAGGCCGCATGCGGAGCGCAATTCCGTCTTGTGCTCGTCGCAACCCCGAGCGGCTAACCCCACCGCCCGGCCCGCGGCTCGGCCCGTGCTGCCGCTTCCAGCCTCGCCTCGTCAAGGTCAAGCTCCCGCCGGCCGCCGGCGGCTTCCAGCGCCTTGACGATATTGACGATTGTCTCGTTCACCGGAACCGGAACGCCAAGCGCCCTGCCCCGCTTCACGAGGGCCCCATTGAGGGCGTCAATCTCGGTCCCGCGGCCGCTTTCAAGATGCTGCAGCATCGAGGGCCTGTTGTAGCGCTCCCAGCAATGATCGTGGATATGGCCGCGCGGATCGTCCTCGGGCAGCCGCACTCCGGCTGCGGCGACGACAGCAAGTACTTCGTCCAGCACGGCGTCGAGGAGACGCGCCGCCGCAGGCGTTCTTGCGATCTCGCCACCCCGTAGGCCCGTCACCGCACTCACGGGATTGATCGCGCAATTGTGGACGAACTTGCTCCAGACATGTCCCTCGATCTCGTCGGAGAGCTCGAAGGGAAGCCCTGCGGACGCGAACAGCGCAGCCAGCCCCCTCGCCCGCTCGGAGACGCCACCGGCCGCCTCGCCCATCACTGTCGGTCCGAGATTGGTGTGCGCGGCGCGGCCAGGCCCCTGCCCGGCGCCGCTGTTGAAAGTCGAGCCGGCCATGACCCGAGCCTTGCCCAGCCGCTCCGCCAGCGCCTCCCAGTTGCCGATGCCGTTCTGCAGCGTCAGGGCGAAGCCGTCCGGCACGAGGTGCCTTTCGGCGATCCGCGCGACGTCCGCAGTGGCGCTCGAATCGACAACGACCAGCGCCAGATCGATGGCACCCAGCTCCTCGGGAATGGCCGTCGCCGGAGCGTGGAACGTGAAATCGCCGAGGACGCCAGAAAGGCGGACGCCGTCGCGACGGATCGCATCGATCACCTCGGAGCGATTGTCGTAGAAGACGACCGTCGCGCCGGCCCGCCCGAGCGCCGATCCAAAGATAGACCCCATCGCGCCCGCGCCGAAAACCACGACCCGCATTCAATCCCCCGAACCGCTGAAGTAGGCCCTCGATGTCAGGCGAGAATCGCCGCCACAAGATTGGGCTGCCGCGACCGCGCCGTCATCATCAGCGGATCTTTCGGCCGCAGCGTGATCATCTGCAACGGCCACACGGTCTGGCCCGGCTCCATGCGCAGCGTGAAGTTGCGCATCAGCATGGCGAGAACGATCGTCGCCTCCTGCAACGCGAAGGCGGCGCCGATGCACATCCGCGGCCCGATGCCGAAGGGCAGATAGGCGTACCGCTCCATCCTCTTGCCCGGGCCTTCCAGAAACCGGTCCGGATCGAAAAGGTCCGGATCGTCCCACAGCAGCTGGTGGCGATGGAGCACCCACGGCGAGACGACCATCAGCGTGCCGCGCCGGATGGTCTTGCCCGCCACCTCGTCCTCTTTGCCCGCCGTGCGCGTGATGCCGACGATCGGCGGATAGAGGCGCATGGCTTCGTCGATCACGGCCCGCGTTTCGATCAGCCGGTCGGCGAGCGTGTCGAGCGGCCCGTCCAGTTCGCGATCGGCTTCGACGGTCAGGCGCTCGTACCACTCCGGCGACTGGCAAAGGAGATAGACCGCCCAGGTGAGCGCGTTGGCGGTCGTCTCGTGCCCGGCGGCGATGAAGGTCAGGATGTTCGCCTTGACCTCGGGCTCGCCCATCGGCTCGCCCGTCTCCGGGTCCTTCGCCGTGAGAAGAATGGTCAGCAGATCCTGCGGGACGGCATCCGGCGTCTCGGCGATCTTGCGCTTGCGCGTGGCGATAAGCGCGCTCACCGACTGGTCGAAGAACCGGAGCTGCGGACGCACCTTCCATCGCGTGATGCGCGGGATGGCGTCGGGTAGTCCCATGATGTCGAACGGATCGATGCGCCCCGTCGTCTCGAAATAAGTGACCATGGCAAGCCGCATCGCCTCGGCGTCGTTGCCCAGCCCGTCGGCGAAGATAGTGCGCACCAGGGCGTCGAGCGTGAGCCGGCTCAGTTCCGTCATCAGCTCGAAAACATGGCCCTCGCCGCCCTCGCGCCAGCGCCAGATCATGGCGTTGCCGGCATCGACCATGTGCGGAGCAAGGCGCATGACCGTCTTCTTGCCGAACTGCGGCGCGATGGTTCGCCGCTGGCCGCGCCACTGGTCGCCCTCGACGGTGAGCAGCCCGTTCTTGAGCGCGACGGAAAGAACGCGGTTCTGGAGTTTGCTCTTTTTGTAGTCGGCGGTCTTTTCGACCAATATCTGGCGGATCGCCGGCGGGTCACTGACCACCGCGACACGCCCGAAAGCAAAGCCGCCGAGGACGATGGGCTCTTCGAAGTGCTTCCGGGTCCAGCATTCGATCGGGTTGGTGCGCAGCGCCTTGAGCAGCGCAATCGGCCCCATGTTCTTCAGCCGTGGTACGGGCGCCGGCGGGCGCAATCCGGCGGCGCGAGCCCGTGAACTCGGTCGGATCTGGTGCAATTCGGACACGATCAAAGCTCTCCGGTCGTCAGACCTCAACGCGACCGCTGCCCCGCAGCCGCGGCGCGGAGTTATCATAGACCGCACCGAGCCGAAAAGCGGCGCGCTCAACCTTGATAAACAGAATATTCCAGCCCACCGGCCATCCGGAGGGACGTCGAGGTGAACCCGCTCTTCCCCGATTGCATCAGCGACACATAGGGAGCCAGCGCCGTACGGAAGCGAAAGATGTCGTCCGCGACAACCACCGATCCTTTTCGCAGTTTGGGAACAAGCAATTCCAGTACCGGTTGGTACAGTTCCTTCCACCCGTCCAGCAGCACGAAATCGACGGGCGCCGGAACATCGGCGAGCGTTTTCAACGCATCGCC
>JBDTLN010000301.1:0-3721 GCA_039934795.1 Bauldia sp.
GCGAAGAGACCGTCGGTCAGCACGTCGAGGAACGCGGCGCCGGAAACGCCGCACTTCTCGGCAAGGGCAAAGCCCTCGCCCATCGCCTCGATGGCAGCGGCGAGGACGAAATTGTTGGCGATCTTGGCTGCGGCGGCGTTGACCGGTGCCGTGCCCGCGTCAAAGGTGCGCCGGCCCATGGCGGCAAAGAGCGGCTGGCATGTGGCGACGGCGGCGGCGGGACCGCCAACGATGATGCCAAGCTGGCCGGCGGCCGCGACCGGCGGTCGCCCCATGACCGGCGCGCTGACCAGCGTCTGGCCCGCGGCGGCGTGGGCTTCGGTCAGCTTCTTGATGGCGCTGATGCTGTAGGTGCCCATGCAGAGATGGATAGCGCCCTTCGGCATCGACTCGACGAGGCCGCCGGTGCCGTAGGCCATGCCGTTCAGTGCCGCGTCATTCTCCAGCATGGTGACGACGACCTCGCCGAAGCGCGCGGCATCGGCTGGCGTCTCGGCCCATGTGGCGCCCCGATTAACGATGTCTGCGGCCTTGCCCTTGGTGCGGTTGTGGACGGCGAGTTCGTGACCGGCGCCGAGGATGCGGTCCGACATGGCCTGGCCCATTTTGCCGAGGCCGATAAAGCTGACTTTCATGTTCTTTTCTCCGAGGGAATGGCGAACAGGTTTCCGCCGGCTTGCCGCCGGCTTTGAGCTACGGGCGCGGCGTCAGCCGTGCATGGCGACGACGACGCAGCAGATCGCCCAGAAGACGCAGTACTCTACGCCGCCGATGTGCCATAGCCACTTGCCGTTGTGCCGGTAAGTGAAGAAGGCGGCGATGAGAAGATGAATGGCGGCGACGATGGCGACCCAGCGCGTCAGGATGCCTAGGGCGAGCCCGATCGTCAGCACGATCTCGAGGAAGCAGGCGACGAGAAGCCAGAAGCGCGGCGGCTTGAAACCATAGGCGCCGAACAGTTCGAGGGCCTTCGGCTCAGTAAATTTGCCGACGATGTGGGGAATGAAGAACAGGCCGCAGATGATGCGCAGAATATTGAAAGGCTCGAGAAGATTGAACTGTTCCACCCCGTCTCCCCCGAAAAGCGCGCAAACCCTTGGATTTCGGCCGGCATATAAACATAGCGGGGTAGAGCCGGCAATTCGCGGGATTTCCCGCTGAAGAGACGCCCGCGAGAAAGGCGCTCACCCCTCCCACCTCCCCCTTTCAGGGCGCGGGGTGGGCAGCGGCTCGCGATCGAATTGTCAGCCCTACCCGTCCTTCCGATCGAGGCCCGCCATGTCCTCCAGCACCGCGCAGACCGCCGCCGTGTCCTCGTTGCCGTGGGCGGGGACCGCGGCGTCGTAGATGGGCGTGGCGGCGGTGAAGAGCGGGACCGGGCAGCCGAGATCCTTCGCAAAATCGGCGATGATCGCCATGTCCTTCTGGAAGGTGGCGATGCGCATAGTCGCCGGCTCGTAGCGGCTGGCGGCCATCATCGGGGCACGCAGTTCAAAGACGCGGGAGTTGCCGGCGCCGTCGCGGACGAGTTCGACGATTTGCTGCGGATCGAGGCCGGCCTTCATGCCGAGGACCATCGCTTCGGCGCTGGCGACGTTGTGGATGGCGACGAGAAGGTTGGCGACGAACTTCATGCGGCTGCCATTGCCGTAGGCGCCGAGGTCGTAGGTGCGGCGCGAGAAGCCGTCGAACATGGGGCGTAGCGCGGCGATCGCAGCGGTGTCGCCGCTGGCGTAGAGGACGAGGTCGCCCTTGGCTGCCTGCGCGCCGGTGCCGCTCACCGGGCAGTCGATGGCGACGTGGCCGGCGGCGGCGAGGATGGAAGCAATCTTCAGCTTGTCGTCGAGGGCAAGGGTGCTGAGTTCGACGACGGTGCGCGGCGGCGCGCCGGTCGCGGCGATCGCCTCGGCGGCGGCGATGGCGGCGGCGGGGCTCGGCAGGCTGATGAGGATGGCCGGCACGACGGCGGCGAGCGCCCCGATGTCGGCGAGGACAGTGACGCCGTTCTGCTGCGCCTCGGCGATGCGGCCGGCGTCGATGTCGACGCCGGAGACTTGCCATCCGGCGGCCGCGAGATGGCGGGCGAAGGCGCCGCCCATGATGCCGAGGCCGACGATGCCGACGCTGCCCTTCATTGCCTTGCTCCTGTCGTGCGCCGGATGCGGGTTTTGGGCTGGATGCGGGGGCCTTGCCCCTTTGCCGGCGTCTTTTCCCAAGGCGCGCCCATGGCACCGATTTCTGCCTCGAGCATGGCGAGGAACGCCTCGGCGGCCGGCGACATGGCGCGGCGCGCAGCTTCGAGGAGGACGAGGTCGAGCTCGAAGGGCGGATCGACGATCAGCCTGGTGGCGACGCCGGCGCCGACCGCGCGCGCCATCATGATGCCGGGGAGGATCGCCACCCAGTCGGTGGTGGCGACAAAATCGAGGGTGGCGAACATGCTGTCGAGTTCGAGGACGCGCTCGACCTTGACGCCGTTCGAGGCGAGATAAGTCTCGATGCGGCGGCGGCGGGTGTTGGCCATGCTCGGCACGACCAGCTTCAGCGGCGCGATTTCGGCGAGGCGGACCGGCCCTCCGGTCGCCGGCGCGCCACCGGCGCGCGAGACGAGAAGTTCGGGCGTGCGGTGGAAGAAGCGGCTCTTCAGCCCGCGATTGCCGGAGGAGTCGGGGACGATGGCGAAGTCGAGTTCGGCGGCGCGCACCTGCTGCGTCAGCGTCGCGCTGTAGCCTTCGACGACGCGCACGGCGACGTTGGGATGGGCGGCGATGAAGCGGGCGAGGCCCGGCGCGAGGGCGCACCGCGTCATGGTCGGCATCAGGCCGGCGACGACCTTGCCATCGAGGCTCTCTTTCCGGGTTTTCACCGAGACGAGCGATGCCTCGTAGACGCTGAGGACATCAATGCAGCGGCGGTAGTAGTCGTCGCCGACCGGCGTCGTCGCGACCTTGCCGCCTTCGCGCAGGAACAGGCGCGCGCCAAGCTCGCGCTCGATCTTGCCGACATGCTGCGAGACGCCGGACTGGGTGGCGTGCTCGCGGCGCGCGGCAGCGGTGAACGAGCCCTCCTCATAGACCGCGACGAAGAGCCGGATGTCGTGCAGGCTGACCGGCAAGGGAAACGCCTCCCGCATTCGTCTTCCTGATGCGGAAGAGGCTAACATATTATTCAACGCAATACGGGATTGGCTAAAGTCCGGCATCGGTCAGGGAGGGGAACGGCTTCGATGGCACGTATCAGGGATTTCGAGGAGGGCGAGGTTTCGGCCGAGCAGAGCCGCGTGCGCGATGCGATCGCTGCCGGGCCGCGCGGCGTGGTGGTCGGGCCGCTCCGCGTCTGGCTGCACAGCCCCGAGCTTGCCGAACGGGCGCAGAGCCTCGGCGCTTTCTGCCGCTATTCGACCTCCCTGCCCCAGCGGCTTTCGGAACTTGCCATCCTCGTCACCGGCGCCCACTGGCGGGCGGGGTTCGAGTGGCACACTCATGCGCCGCTCGCCATCGCGGCGGGCGTGCCGGCGGAAGCGGTGGAAGAAATGCGGCGCGGCGGGCAGCCGGTATTCGCCGACCCCGAGCTGCGGGCGATTCACGATTTCTCGCGGGAGCTGGTGACGGCGCAGCGCGTCTCCGACGCGACCTATGCGCGGGCGCGGGAGATGTTCGGCGACAAGGCGCTTGTCGATCTCGTCGGCATCCTCGGCTACTACACGCTTATCGCCATGACC
>JBDTLN010000302.1:0-3716 GCA_039934795.1 Bauldia sp.
AGCCGCCGGCGAACATCACATCCTGCTTGCCGTACTGGATGGTCTCGTAGGCGTTGCCGATGCAGTGGTTCGACGTCGCGCAGGCCGAGGAAATGGAATAGTTGACGCCCTTGATCTTGAACCAGGTCGACAGCGTTGCCGATGCCGTCGAGGACATGGCCTTCGGCACCGCGAACGGGCCGACCTTCTTCGACGATCCGGATTGCCGGGTTTTGTCGGCGGCCTCGACGATGGCGCGCGTCGAAGGTCCACCCGAGCCCATGATGATGCCGGTGCGCTCGTTGGAGACCTCACCGGGCTCGAGGCCGGAATCGCGGATGGCCTGGTCCATGGCGACGTGGTTCCACGCCGTGCCGCCACCGTGGAAGCGCATGGCGCGGCGGTCGATCATGCCTTCCGGGTCGAGGGTCGGCGCACCGTGCACCTGGCTGCGAAAGCCCAGCTCGGCGTACCGGTCGGCCTTGACGATTCCGGACCGCGCCTCGCGGAGCGAGGCGAGCACTTCCTGGGTATTGTTGCCGATGGACGACACGATCCCCATGCCCGTCACGACGACCCGCTTCATGCCAATCGCTTTCCCTGTTACCGCCGCCGACTGAGAAATCGTCCGGCAAAAATAGCACAAGCCGGCCCGTTTCGGGTGGCCGGCAACCGGCGGCTCAGGCGATGGCCGACATCGCGTCGCTCTGGAAGAGACCGACCCGCAGATCCTTGGCCTTGTAGATAGTGGTGCCGTCGACCTTCAGCCAGCCGTCGCCGACGCCAAGGACCAGTTTCGACCGCAGCACACGCTTCAGGTCGACGCCGTACTCGACGAGTTTGGCGGTAGGAAGGACCATACCGGAAAATTTTATCTCGCCCGCCGAGAGCGCCCGGCCGCGTCCGGGCGAGCCGAGCCAGCCGAGAAAGAAGCCAAGCATCTGCCACAGCGCGTCGAGCCCGAGGCAGCCCGGCATGACCGGATCGCCCTTGAAGTGGCAAAGGAAGAACCAGAGATCCGGTTTCACGTCGAGCTCGGCGCGCACATGCCCCTTGCCGTGCTCGCCGCCGTCTTCGCCGATCGAGGTGATGCGGTCGAACATCAGCATGGGCGGCAGCGGCAGCTGCGCGTTACCCTCGCCGAAGAGTTCACCGCGGCCGCACGTCAGCAGCGCCTCGTAGTCGTAACTCGATGGGCGATCGCTCATTCTGTCCAGTTGTACCATGCGCTCCGACCGCCTTCGTCTTGTCCGCCGCCCCCTTTGCCCCCGCCACTGGCCGAAGCAAACGGCGACGGATTTCCTAACACAGCATCCCCCATGTCGGAAGCCGGAGCGGCGACGGCAAGCCTTTTGCCAGCCGGGCTGGGGCCATCTGCCTCACGGTATCGGCGGAAATTTCAATTGCGCCGCTGCTTGAAAATCTGCGACAAAGGGCTGCTCACGGCGCTTCCCGGCGCGGTGGGGCGTCGCATATTGCTCATGGGCAAGCCGTGGCCTTGAACCCCGGCTGATGGACATGGACATGGAACAGACAGAAATGCTGCATCAATCCAGGGCGCCGACACGCCCGGAAATTCGCACGATGCTGCGCGGCTCGGGCCTTCGCCCCACCCGCCAGCGGCTGGCGCTCGCCGAACTCCTCTACGCCAAGGGCAACCGCCACATCTCGGCGGAAGGCCTGCACGAGGAAGCGATGCTTCAGCGCGTACCGGTATCGCTGGCCACCGTTTACAACACCCTGCACCAGTTCACCGGGGCGGGGCTCCTGCGCGAGGTCGCGGTCGACGGGTCGAAGACCTATTTCGACACCAACACCACCGACCATCACCATTTCTTTGTCGAGGACGACGACATGGTGATCGACATTCCGGTCGGGCGGATGGGCGTCGACAACTTGCCCGAACCGCCGCCGGGCTACGAGATCAGCCGCGTCGACGTGGTCGTCCGGCTGCGGCGGGTCAAGGCCGGCTAACCGGTGCCGTCTTTCGGCGCCGATCCCAGCCGGACCATTTCAGAATCCCTCAGCAGCCGCCGGTAGGGTTCCCCCTCTATTTGCTCGGTTCCGGACTCCCAGTCGGCGAGCACCCCGTAGACATCGCGCTGGTGATCGGCGCTGGCGGCGATGAAGGCGCGTGCCTCTGACTCGCTCCGCCACGCCCAGCCGCCGTCATAGGGCCGGCCATCCTTGGTGATGCCTTTACCCGATTTGGTTATGGGAACGCCGCGGCCTTCGCGGTTGAGCCGCTCCATCAGCGCGAAGGCAGGCTCGTAACGGTCGCGTCGGCCGATTGTGTAGATCATGCCGCCTCCTGCCGCCCAGCCAAGCCGCATCCTGGCACAGGAGTGGTGCCTGTCCGACCCCAGCAAGGTTGTATCAAATCTGTCGCACTCGGAAATATTGAGGGATGGTCATAGCAACTGATGATTGACGCCTCGCGGTGTATTCGAAAGGCTGATGCCTCGCGGCGTATTCGAAAGGATGAGTTCATGCGCAATATGATCCTAGGCGCGCTCGCACTGACGAGCTATGTAACGCCGCTGCACGCCGAAGGGCTCTATATTGAGGGCGTTCTTGGCCTGAGCGTTCTGGAGTCGACAGACGGCTACTATCAACTCGCTCCCGATCATCCGATTCCTGCCTACCAGAATCGCAAGATGCCTGCCTCTACCAATTACGGGCAGGGCTGGGCCGCAGCGCTTCGCGCCGGCTATCAATGGACGATGTTCCGCACCGATTTCGAAGTCGCCTACACCCACAATCTGATCGACAGCACCGACTTCCTCTCGACCAACGGTACCTCAGACTTCTGGGCCACAGACCCGGGAGCGCACGGCTATGCTGCGACCCTGGCGCTGCTTGCCAATGGCTATCTCAACCTGCCGACCGGCACCGCGCTGACGCCCTACATCGGCGCCGGGGGTGGCGCTGCCCTCGTCACCGGGCATTACGAAAGCAGCATTGGCAGCTATGTCGACGCCAATGTCTAGGCCCCAGCGGCCCAACTGGTCGCCGGCGTCGCCCTCGCCGTCACCGACCATGTCTCGCTGATCGCCGACTATCGCTTCCGCGCCATCTTCGACGTCGAGACGCGCCAGGAGTTCTCGCCGCCCATCCCTGACATCTATCAGGGCGGGCAATTGGGAGCTGTCGCAGCCGGCGGCACAGGAAACATCTACGACCACTTCGTCACGGTCGGCGTTCGGGCGTCTTTCAACTGAGGATCCGCGCCCTCCGGCCTCAATCGATCTCTTCGTCGGCGTAGACACCCCACAGCTGGTCCTGGGCGATCCAGCCGGAATAGCCCTTGCCGGAAATCTCGCACCAGCCGCCGACGCAGCGCTCGACCTGACCGGTGACGCCTGGCTCGAGATAGGCGCTGATCTCGGAAGACCCTGAAGAAGCAACGCGGATGGGCCGGGGATCGCCTGCGGCGCGGACGCCGTCGCCGGCCAGCGAAGCGGAGGCGACCTGCACGGCGCCGGCCTTGGCCCAGGGCGCTACGACCGCGGTACGCCTGCCCGACAGGAGGCTCTGGAACACCCAGCCTGTCGTGCCGTCGGAATCGCGGATCCGCCGCCAGGTGTCGTATTCCTGGATGACCTCGACCGGGAGGCCCGGACGGGTGAAGATCCAGGCGATCTGATAGTCTTCGCCGGGTCCGATACGGACGTTGACCCGCGCCGCCTTCAGGCTGACGAAGCGGGGGATCGGCATGCCGCTCGGGCCGGTCGACA
>JBDTLN010000303.1:0-3709 GCA_039934795.1 Bauldia sp.
GAGGCTGACGCCCGCGCGTTCCAGCCGAAATCGCCGGAAAAGCTCGCTTTCATCACCCAGACAACGCTGTCGGTGGACGATACGGCGGCGATCGTGAAGGTTCTGACGGAGCGGTTCCCGCATATCGTCAAACCGCACAAGGAAGACATCTGCTACGCCACGACCAATCGCCAGGATGCGGTCAAACGGATTGCCGGACGGGTGGATGCGATGGTCGTGGTCGGGGCGCCGAACTCCTCCAACTCGCAACGGCTGCGGGAAGTTGCCGAGCGCGCCGGCTGCCCCATGGCGATCCTCGTCCAGCGCGCGGCCGATATCGACTGGAGCCGCTTCGCGGGCGTCAAGCGCCTCGGCATCACCGCCGGCGCGTCGGCGCCGGAAGTGCTGGTCGGCGAAGTCGTCGATGCGTTTTCCGAGCGGTTTGCGGTCACCATCGAAGTGGTGGCCGCCGCCGAGGAGACGATCACCTTCAACCTGCCGCGCGGCCTTCGCGACGCGGCGGAGTGACGGCGCCGCTCAGCCGGTGAACAGCAGCACGACGCCGATCACGACAAGCGCCATGCCGGCAATGTCGCGAAGACCTGGGGTCTGGGCGAACAGCCGCCGCGAGACTAGCCCGGCGATCAGAATCTCAACGAGGGCGAGGGTGCGCACCCGCGCCGGGTTCTGAAGGGCGAAGGCCAGAAACCACATCTGGGAAGCGAAGGCGCCGAGGAAGCCGGCGGCAAGGGACCGGCGCCATTCGGCAAAGATGGCGCGAAGGACGCCGGGGTCGCGCAGGAGGAGCCAACCGGTCAGCAAGACGGTCTGGATCGCCAGCGAGATCGCCAGGATGAGGGTCGCGGCCGGGACGAAATTGGCGGCGCCGACGGCGACTATGCCACCGCGGAAGGCCACGGCCGCAAGAGCGAACAGGCCGCCCGCGACGATGCCGAGAATCGCCGGCCGCCACGAGAACACCTCCGTGCCGGATTTCGACGGCCACGAAAGGAGGACGACGCCGGCGGTGGCGATGACGATGGCAGCGGCGAGCGCGGCGCTGACATGTTCGCCGAGGAACACTACGGCGAAGAGTGCGATCTGGACCGGCTCGGTCTTGGTGTAGGCGATGGTGACGACGAACGAGCGCTCGCGCATGGCCGCCAGCATCATCGCCGTGGCACCGATCTGGCTGACTGCACCCAGCCCCGTCCAGGCGATGGCGGCAAGGTTCGGCGAGGGAATGGGGCCGGCAAAAATCGCCACGCCGGCAAGCGCCAGAAGGCTGAACGGCAGGCCGAACAGGAAGCGGACATGCGTCGCCCCGACCGTGCCGAGCGACCCGGTCAGGCTGCGCTGGGCAGCGTTGCGGAAGGTTTGCGCGGTCGCGCCGACTATCGTGAACGCGGCCCAGAGCCAGTCGGGTGCCAAGGGTGACGCTTTCGCGATTCGGCCCGCGGAGGCGGGCATTTGACGGGACAGGGGGCGAGCGATAACACATCGACCGACGCGATCAACTCGCCCGGCTCATTCCCCCACCCGACATGGCGGTCTACACCGACTTTTCCGACGAGGAGTTCGACGCCTTCATGGGCGGCTATGACCTCGGCGCGGTGCTGTCGGTCAAGGGCATCGCCGAAGGCGTCGAGAACTCCAACTATCTGATGGCAACCGAGCGCGGCCAGTTCATCCTGACCCTCTACGAGCGGCGGGTGGACCCGGCGGACCTGCCCTTCTTTCTCGGCCTGATGGAACACCTTGCCGGACGCGGCATCACCTGCCCCCTCCCCGTACATGACAAGAACGGGAATGCTCTCGGGCGCCTGGCGGAACGGCCGGCGGCGATCGTCACCTTCCTCAGCGGCATGTGGGTGCGACGGCCACGAGCCGACCATTGTTCGGCGGTCGGCAAGGCGCTGGCCCGGCTGCATCTCTGCGGCGAAGACTTTCCGCTGGCGCGGCCCAACGCGCTTTCGGTTGGCGGCTGGCGGCCCCTGTTCGAGTCATGCGGCGGTCGTACCGACGAGATTGCCCCGGGCCTTGCCGGGGATATTTCGGAGGAGCTGGACCACCTCGAGGAGCACTGGCCGGAGGACCTGCCGCCGGGCATCATCCATGCGGACCTGTTCCCGGACAACGTCTTCTTTCTCGGCGGCAAGCTTTCGGGGCTGATCGATTTCTACTTCGCCTGCAACGACATGCTGGCCTACGATGTCGCCGTCTGTCTCAATGCGTGGTGCTTCGAGTCGGACGGGGCGCTGAACATCACCAAGGCGCGCGCCCTGATTGCCGGCTATCAGTCGGTGCGGAAGTTCACGCCGGCCGAGATCGCAGCCCTGCCGGTCCTCGCTCGTGGCGCTGCCGTTCGTTTCCTTCTCACCCGGCTCTACGACTGGCTGACAGTGCCGGAAGGAGCGCTCGTCGTGCCGAAGGATCCGCTCGAATACTACAGGAAGCTCCGCTTCCACCGCAGCGTCGCCAACGCCGCCGCATACGGGCTGGACGGTTGAGCGCGGAGCGCATCGCCATCTGGACGGACGGCGCCTGCTCGGGAAACCCCGGACCGGGGGGCTGGGGTGCGATCCTGATGTGGGACGGCCACGAGAAGGAACTGAAAGGCGGCGAGGCCCACACCACCAACAACCGCATGGAGTTGATGGCGGCGATCATGTCGCTCGAGGCGTTGAAGCGGCCCTCGTCGGTCGATTTCCACACCGACTCCCAATATCTGCGCGGCGGCGTCAATGGCTGGATCGCGGGCTGGAAGCGGAACGGCTGGAAGACCGCCGACCGCAAGCCGGTCAAGAATGTCGATCTGTGGCAGCGGCTCGACGAATTGCGCACGCATCACGACGTGCGCTGGCATTGGGTGCGCGGCCACGCCGGCACGGACGGCAACGAGCGGGCGGACGCCCTCGCACGCGAGGGCATGAAGCCGTTCAAGCCGAAAAGGAGAAAGAGCGCCGAGGGGGCTGACACGTAAGGCTATTCAGCCGCCGCCGCCAGCAGGCCTTCGAGGCGCGCCCGGTTTTCGTAGAAATAGACAGCGCTCCTGGTCAGGGTCTCGTCAAGGCCGAAACGGGGCGCCCAGCCGAGCAGGCGGAGCTTGGAGATATCGGGGACGCGCCGGTCGCAGTCCTCGTATCCCGGACCGTAGAACTCGGCGGCCGAAACATCCTCGATCCGTGCCGTGGCTGCGCGATCGCAACGATCGCGGTAGATGGCGACGAGACGTTCGGCGAGGTCGGCGATTGTTGTCTCATTGTCCGGATTGCCGATGTTGACGATCTGGCGGCTGACCTCCTGGCGGCGGCGGATGAGCAGTTCGATCGCGGTGAGCGCATCCTCGATGTAGGTGAAGCAGCGCCGGCTGCGACCGCCGTCGACCAGCCTGATAGGCCGGCCGTAGATCAGCGCGGACATGAAATTGGCGAGGACGCGCGGATTGTCCTCCCGCGTCCAGTGCGGCACGACATCATCCATCAGCGGGCCGATGAAGTTGAACGGCCGGACGATGACGTAGTCGAGGGTCCCGGCCTGGCCATGGGCGTGAATGATGCGATCGAGAAGCTGCTTGGCGCTGGAGTAGATCCAGCGGTGATTGGCTACCGGGCCGAGAATGCAGTCGGTCTCGCCCTCCTTGAACGGCGCATCGCTGCCGCCGGTCTTGCCATAGACCTCCGAAGTGGAGAAGTGGAGCAGGAATTTCCCGTGCCTGATGCATGCCTCG
>JBDTLN010000304.1:0-3696 GCA_039934795.1 Bauldia sp.
TGCCAGCCGATGCCGGCCGCTGCCGCCAGCGGCTTCTCCATCAGCGGCGCGGTGTCGACGAAGACCTTGACCCTTGCGCGCCCCTTCGATTCGAGCCGCGAGGCGATGCCCTTCAGCCGGCCTTTGATCAGCCCGTGATAGTCGCGGTTGCGCGCATAGACCGAGATGGTGGCGCGGTCCCTGAGGGCGAGGCTCGCCAGCGGGTCGCTGTCGGGCCCGTAATTGAGCCCGACCATGATGACGCTCCTCACCGCCGGCCAGAGGGCATGCGGGTCGCCGCGGCGGCCGGCCTCCGCCTCGAGCCAGTCCATCGTGCCGTGACGGCCGGCTGCGACGAAGGCGGCGAGGCGCGGCATCGCCTCCGGCACGGCGTCGGCCCGGGCGATGCGGACGACGTCAAACCCTTCCGCCTTCACGTCCGCGACGAGCAGGGCTTTCAGGTCTTCCGGGGTCCGCTGCGGACGATCCGATTTCAGAAATCGAGATCGGCGTAATGAGTCGGTGGCGGGCTGCCGCGCACCATGTCGGCGAGGATCGTTCGGAAGGACGGCCGCGACTTGATCCGCGCGTACCAGGCCTTCGCCTGCCCGTCCTCTTCCCATGGCACTTCACCCAGATAGTCGACGCAGGACAATTCCGCCGCCGCCGCGAGGTCGGCGAAGCTCAGTTCCTTGCCGGCGAGCCAGTTCCGGCGCGCCATCAGGTAGCCGATATAGCGCATATGATAACGAATATTGCTGCGCCCCGCCCGGATCGCGGCGGCGTCCGGCGGCCCCCCGCCCTCGGCGGCGCTGAGGTGGCGCTTGAAGACCTTCTCGTTAACCAGATAGGACGTCACCTCACTATCGAGCTTGCCGAGGAACCAGGCGACGAGGCGCCGGATCTCGGCGCGCTCGATCGGGCTCGCCGGCATCAGGGCAAACTCGCCGAGACGGTTGCCGCGCGTCTCGAACAGGTATTCGGCGATTACCGGCGCACCGATCGCCACGCCCTCGCCGTCATCGACAAAGACCGGCAAGGTGCCGGCGGGATTGAGGGCAAGGAGCTCGTCGCTCCGCTGCCAGGGCGCCTGTTCGACCAGCGTCACCTCCTCGCCATATTCTGCCAGGACCAGGCGGACATAGCGCGAGCCGGCGGAGAGGGGATGGTGATGAAGAACGGGCATCCGGCAACGGGTTCGGACAATGGCTGTCATGTCGCACCGACGGAGGCCAATCGAATCTCCCGCCGGGCCGAGCCTTCGCGGTATAGAACCAGCTTGCCGTGCTAACAAGACGATTCGCCGCGCGCTGCGGCCGGGGAGTTCCATGGATTTCCAGGCGGTAATTGACGCCCTCATTCTCGGCGTCATCGAGGGATTGACCGAGTTTCTGCCGGTCTCCTCGACGGCCCATCTCCTGCTCGCCTCCCGCCTCCTTGGCTTCGACAGTGCCGGCAAGGCTTTCGAGGTGCTGATCCAGCTTGGCGCGATCCTGGCGCTGCTCGGCGTCTACGCCGCGCGGTTGTGGCAGCTGCTGCGCGATTTTCCCACCGACCCGCGCGCCCGCCGCTTCGCCCTTGGCGTTGTCGTCGCCTGCCTGCCGGCGCTGATCGTCGGGGCGCTGCTCCACGACTTCATCACCGGCGTTCTCTTCGAGGCGCCGATCGCGATCTGCATCATGCTGATCCTCGGCGGCATCGTCCTGTTGTGGATCGACCGGGTGCCGCTGCCGGAGAAATACACCGACATCATGGACTACCCACTCGGCGTCTATGTCGGCATCGGCCTCTTCCAGTGCCTGTCGGTGATGCCGGGCGTGTCGCGGGCCGGGGCGACCATCGTCGGCGCGCTGCTGCTGGGCGCCGACAAGCGCTCGTCAGCGGAATTCTCGTTTTTTCTGGCGATGCCGATCATCCTCGCCGCCTTCGTTTTCGACCTCTACAAGAATATCAACACGATCGACCTGAGCCAGGGCTCGCTCATCGCCATCGGCTTTGCCGCCGCCTTCGTCTCGGCGCTGATCGTGGTGAAGACGTTCCTCGGCTTCGTTTCCCGCCACGGCTATGCGCTGTTCGGCTGGTGGCGAATCGCCGTCGGCGCCGTCGGCATCGCGGCGCTCCTGACCTTCGGCAGATAGGGAAGAGCCTAGGGTTTCAGCTCGACGCGCTTCTGCTCGAACTGGCCGCGGGCACGGAAGCGCGACAGGTAAGTCGGCAGGATCGAGGCGAGGTTGACCGGCTCGATGCCGAACGCGGCGAGGGTGCGCTTGTCTTTCGTGGCGGCATCCGAGACGACGTTGTCGACCATCAGCGAGCGGACCTGATCCGTCGTCAGCAGCCGCCCCGGCAGGTGGCCGAGGACGGCGCCCATCGCCCCGGCAAGGCCGAAGGGGACGGGGATCAGCAGCCGCTTCCGCTCGATCTCGCGGAGGATCAGCTCCATGCATTCGCGGAACGTCTTTATCTCCGGGCCGCCAAGCTCATAGATCGCGCCGGCCCTGGCATCGCCCTCGACGGCGTCGGCGACAGCCCGGGCGACATCGCCGACGAAGATCGGCTGGAGCCTCGTCTTGCCGCCGCCGATCAGCGGTAGCGCCGGCAGCGCCCGGGCCATGCCGGCGAAGCGGTTGAAGAAGCTGTCCTCCGGCCCGAACAGGATCGAGGGACGGAAGATCACCGACTTCGGCAGGGTTTCGAGCACGGCCGCTTCGCCAGCGGCGCGGCTGCGGGCCTGGAGCGAGGACGATTGCGGATCGGCGCCAAGCGCCGACATCTGGACGATACTGTCGATGCCGGCGGCGCGCGCCGCCTCGGCCACGGCGCGGGCGCCGAATACATGCACCGAATCGAAACGCTGGCGGCCCGATTCGGCGAGGATGGCGACGAGATTGACCACCCGGTCGGCGCCGGCGACGGCGCGGTCGACCGACCAGCGGTAGCGCAGATTTGCCTGCACCGGCTGCACCCAGCCGACCATGCCGAGGGGCTGCAGGTAGCCGGCAAGGTCCGGCCGCCGCACGGCGGCGCGGACGCGCCAGCCGCGCCTGAGGAGCGCCCGCACGACATGGCGCCCGAGGAAGCCCGAGCCGCCGAAAACGGTGACCAGGCCCTTGCTGCTTGTCTCGATCGGCATCGGAAATGTTCCTTGCCGGGCGGACATCGCCGCGGCGCGCCTCGTCTCTTTACCAAAGGCGGATGGCGAGGTCCAAGGCGCCTGGCGTCGCGGGGCAGCCTCGATTGCCGACGCGCCGCGTTGACAAGGCGCAGGGCCGTCTCTACCTATCGCCGCCGTGCCCAGGTGGCGGAATTGGTAGACGCGCACGGTTCAGGTCCGTGTGCCGCAAGGCGTGAAGGTTCGAGTCCTTTCCTGGGCACCACAATCGGTTCGATGAGTCGCCGACTTTGGGGCGCTCGTTTTCATTGCGGCTGACGCTAGAAACCAGCATGCACAAAGCAACGGTTCATCACCGGAGCATTTCGATCGATGGCGTATCCGTTTTCTATCGCGAAGCGGGCCCAAGGGACGGTCCTGTCCTGTTGCTGCCGCACGGTTATCCCTGTTCGTCTTATGAGTTTCGCAACTTCATGCCGGCGCTGGCAGGCACATGGCGACTGATCGCCCCTGATTTTCCCGGCTCGGGCTTCAGCGGAACGCCGGAAGGCTTTCGTTACGACTTCGATGGGTTCGCTGAGTTCCTCGAACCGTTCGCGGTCGCC
>JBDTLN010000305.1:0-3686 GCA_039934795.1 Bauldia sp.
CGCATAGACGCCGGTGAACAGGTCGACCACGGCCATGCCAACCTTTTGCGGCTCGCCGTCTGGCGAGCCGGTGAGGTCCATAAGGCCGCCCATGGCCTGGATCATGAAATCGTAGCCGGGCCGCGCCGCCGCCGGCCCGTCCTGGCCGAAGCCGGTGATCGAGCAATAGACGAGGCGCGGATTGATGGTGGCGAGGGCCGGGTAGTCGAGGCCGTATTTGTGCAAGCCACCGACCTTGAAATTCTCGATGACGACATCCGACTGCGCCGCGAGCCTGGCGACGATCGCCTGCCCCTCGGGCTTCCGAAAATCGATCGCGATCGACTGCTTGCCGCGATTGGTCGAATGGTAGTAGCCGGCGTCGCGCCCGCCATCGGCATATTCGACGAAGGGCGGTCCCCAGCCGCGCGTATCGTCGCCGGCAGGGCTTTCGACCTTGATCACCTCGGCGCCGAGATCGGCGAGCATTTGTCCCGCCCACGGCCCGGCCAGCACACGCGCGAGTTCGAGAACCTTCAATCCGGCAAGAGGCGGCACGAGGGTGACCTTCGAGGGGAAGCTGACGGCGGCCGATGGTGAATCGCCGCCATGACAAGCTTGCGACGCTTTGCCCCCGCGCTCAAGCGTCAAGTGTCACGGCTCCCGCCGCCAAGAATCGCAAGTAGAAGTAAGAGAATTGATCGAGATCAATAAGCACGCACCTTAATTTTCGTAAATAAACTCCAGCCAGTGCAGGATAGAACTATTCCAGATTACAGACTTGGACCGATTCTAGACAGTACTTAACGATTGACATGTCGGAGGCCATACGGATTCTACGCCCGAACGGTCCTCACTGGAGCGAAAAAAATGCGGAACGGGATTCGGTCGGCGCTTGCCGGGGTGGCGGCGATCGGCGCGCTTGGGGCCTTGCCCGCTGCGGCGGCGGACGAGGTGAGCATCTACACGACGCGCGAGCCCGGCCTCATCCAGCCACTGCTCAAGGCCTTCACCGCCAGGACCGGCATCAAGGTCAATACGCTCTTCGTCAAGGAAGGCCTGCCCGAGCGCGTCCTTGCCGAAGGCGAACACTCGCCGGCCGACGTACTGATGACCGTCGATTTCGGCAACCTTATCGACCTCGTCGACCAGGGCGTCACGCAGCCGGTGAAATCGGACATTCTCGACGCGGCAATTCCCCCCAACCTCCGCGATGCCAAGGGCAGCTGGTTTGCCCTCTCCCTCCGCGCCCGTCTGGTTTACGTCTCAAGGGATCGCGTCAAGGACACCGCCATCACCTACGAAGACCTTGCCGACCCGAAGTGGAAGGGCAAGATCTGTATCCGCTCGGGACAACATCCCTACAACACCGCGCTGATCGCCACGGCGATTGCCAAGGACGGCGTCGAAGCGACGGAGAAGTGGCTCGCGGCGGTAAAGGACAATCTCGCCCGCAAGCCCGGCGGCGGCGACCGCGACGTCGCCAAGGACATCCTTGGCGGCATCTGCGATATCGGCGTCGGCAACTCCTACTATGTCGGCCTGATGCGAAGCGGCGCCGGCGGCGACGAGCAGAAAGCCTGGAGCGACGCCATCAATGTCATCATCCCGACGTTCAGGAACGGCGGCACAGAGGTCAACATCTCCGGAGCCGCGGTCGCCAGAAACGCGCCCAACAAGGACAACGCCGTCAAGCTTCTGGAATTCCTCGTCTCGGATGAAGCGCAAGAGCTTTATGCGAGGGCCAACTTCGAGTATCCGGTCAAGCCCGGCATCGCCGCCGATCCGATCATCGCCGCCCTCGGCACCCTAACCGTCGAGCCGACGAGTCTCACCGAGATCGCGGCCAACCGGAAGGCGGCGAGCGAACTCGTCGACAAGGTCGGTTTCGACAACTGAACCGGACCGGCCGAAAGAATGAGATGACGCTGACCGAACCCGCCGACCGGAGACTGAAGGTCGCGCGTGCCGGATGGCGCGTCTCCGGGGCCGGAGGGTTCGTCGCCGCGGCGCTTGTCATCGCCCTTCTTGTCCTCCTGCCGGTCGGGTCGCTGATCGCGCTTGCTGCCCGGGGCTCGGGCGATCTGTGGCCGCATCTTCTTGCCAACGTCCTCCCCGTCGCGCTGCGCGACACGACAATTCTCCTTCTCGGCACGGGCGTCATCGTCGTCGCCGTCGGCACCGGGGCGGCCTGGCTCGTCACCGCCTTCGACTTCCCCGGGCGCCGCATCCTCGACTGGGCGCTGCTCCTGCCGTTGGCGGTCCCCACCTACATCATTGCCTACGCCTACCTCGACATCCTCCATCCCATCGGCCCGGTTCAGTCGGGACTCCGCGCCATCTTCGGGATCGCCAGTCCGCAAGGCCTTCATTTCCCCGAGATCCGTTCGACCGCCGGCGCCGTTTTCGTTTTCGGCTTCGTTCTCTACCCCTACGTCTACCTCGCCACCCGCGCGCTCTTCCTGATGAACGCCGCCGGCCTTTTCGAAGCAGCCCGCACGCTCGGCGCCGGACAGGGCGGCATCCTGTTTCGCATCGCGCTGCCGCTCGCCCGGCCGGCGATTGCCGTCGGCACGAGCCTTGCCCTGATGGAGGCGCTGAACGATGTCGGCGCTTCCGAGTTCCTCGGCGTGCGCACGCTTACCGTCTCGATCTATTCGACCTGGATCAACCGTTCGAACCTGCCGGGCGCGGCGCAGATCGCGCTCGTCATGCTGGCCATCGTGATCGCACTCGTCGTGGTCGAGCGCCTCGGCCGGCGACGCCAGCGCTACGCGACCTCCGGCCGGCCGCATCGCCCGGCGCCGAAGCGGCTGACCGGCGCCAATGCCGGCGTCGCGATCTTCCTCGGCGTGCTGCCGGTCTTCCTCGGCTTTCTGGTTCCCGCTTTCTACCTTCTTTCCGAAGCCCTGAAGCGCATCTCGCGGGCCGGCATCTCCGCCGAAATCGTCGCCGAGGCGCGCAACACCATCGTCATTTCCGCGGCGGCGACCGTCGTCACCGTCGTCCTCGGCCTCTGCGTTGCCTACGCTGCCCGCCTCATCCGCGGCCCCGCCGGCCCGGCGCTCCTGCGCACCGCCAGCCTTGGCTACGCCCTCCCCGGCACCGTCCTTGCCGTCGGGCTTCTCGCCCCCATCGCCGCCTTCGACAATCTGCTTTCGGATTTCCTCGGCGACTATTTCGGCGTCGCCGCCGGCCTCATTCTCTCAGGCTCAGGCATTGCGCTCGGCTACGCCTACGTCGTCCGGTTCCTCGCCATATCGACCGGTGGTCTCGAGGCCGGGCTGGAGAAAATCCCGCGCAGTCTCGACGAGAGTGCCCGCACTCTCGGCCACACGCCGGCGGCGACGCTCGCCCGCGTCCACCTGCCACTCGTCAGGCCCGCCCTCGGCGCCGTGACGCTGCTCGTCTTCGTCGATTGCATGAAGGAACTGCCGGCGACGCTCCTCCTCCGCCCGCTCAATTTCGAAACGCTCGCCACCCATCTCTACGGCGAGGCGGCGCGCGGCACCTATGAGGACGGCGCCATCGCCGCCCTGTTCATTGTCCTCGTCGGCCTGCTGCCGGTCATCCTTCTTGCCCGATTCAGCCGCGCGGCAAACGGCGCGGTTGCCCGCAACGGTCCGCCGCTGTAGGAACGGCTGGGCCAGAAGTAGTTGAAATTACAATGGTTCCAAACTGCATCCCATGAACAAGGCGGCGTTCTT
>JBDTLN010000306.1:0-3681 GCA_039934795.1 Bauldia sp.
GAACCGGCTCACCTGGTCGGGCATCGCGCTCCATGCCGGCCAGTTGCCGGGCTATCCGGCATCGCATGGCTGCGTCCGCCTGCCGATGGATTTCTCGACCAAGCTCTTCGGCATCACGCAGATCGGCACGCCGGTCGTCATCGCCGACGCGGCGACCTTCCCGACCTCGGTCGTCAATCCCGGCATGGTGCTGTCGGCGGACGCGAGCAGCGAATTCACCGCCGCAGCGGCGGCAAGCAAGGCCAAGGCGCCCAATCCGCGCATCCCCGGCTACGTCCCCGCGACCTCGATCATGGTGTCGAGCGCCGACAAGCGCATCATGATCCTCGACGACGGCGAGACCGATGCCGACGGCAACGTCACCATCATCGATCCCGACAGACCGCTCGGCAACCACGTCTTCGTGCTGGGCAAGGTCAACGAGGCGGATCAGACGCTGCGCTGGGAACAGATCGGCTACTATGACAACGCCGAGCGGCCGCTGTCGCAATCGTCGCTGACCACGATCCAGCGCATTCGCGCCGACAAGCCAGCCGTGCAGGCGATGCGGGCGCGGATGCGGCCGGGACTGGTGCTCGTCACCGTCGACCTGCCGCTCAGCGCCGATACGCGGACAGGCAAGGACTTCGTCATCATCGACAATACGGACGAGAGCTAGAGACCGCCGACCGGCTCCGAGAGGAACAAGCGCCATGCTGAAGATAGCCACCACACTGTTGCTCGCCGCTGTAACGGCCTCGCCGGCCCTCGCAACATCCGGCCCGGGCTGCCTCGTCGTCGTCAACGTCGCGCGCAACGACGCGCTCAACGTGCGTGCCGCGCCGTCGTCGTCGGCGCGGATCGTGGACGTTCTGCCGCCGGGCCGGCACGGCATCATCCATCTCGACGCGGACTGCACACCAAAGAGCCAGCCCTGGGCGAGCCGCTGGTGTCCCATCACCCATTACAATGGCGACAGCGTCCGCAAAGGCTGGATCAAGGCGCGCTACGTGCGCGACTCCGACTGCCCGTAACCATCAGCCGCCGTGCGTTCCACGGCGACAACGTCGTCGACGGGTCGGCGGCAACACGCCCGCATTGCCGGCTGTGGATTTCGGCTAGCATTCCCTGTCGAGTCGGCAGGGGGATGATCATGGATTTGATGAGCGGGCCGCTCTACTGGGCGATCCTTGCCCTTGCCGGCGCCGCTTGCGGGTTCCTCAACACCCTTGCGTCATCCGGCTCGGCGGTCACCCTGCCGCTCCTCGTTCTGCTCGGCATGCCGGAAGGCGCCGCCAACGCCACCAACCGCCTGCCCGTGCTCATCGGCTCGATGATGGCGACCGTGACTTTTGCGCGAAAAGGCAAGGTCGACTGGAGTGCGGCGTGGAAGCTGGTCATCCCCGCCGCCGCCGGCGCCGCAGTCGGCGCGTTCCTCGCCGAGCTGCTGCCCAACAAGCAAATGGGCTACCTCATTACCGGCGCCGTCCTGCTGGCGCTCATCATGCTCTTCACCAAGATGAAGTCGGCGCTGGCAAAGGACACGCACGGCCCTGGAACGACAACGCCGCTCGCCCTCGCCCTGATGTTTGGCGTCGGCGTGTGGCTCGGCCTCATCGTCCTCGACGGCGCCACTTACCTCCTCCTCATTCTCATACTGGTCTGTTCCTACGCCCTGCCCGAAGCCAACGCCCTCAAGGGGGTCATCGCGGCGGCGACGACCTTCGTTGCCATTGCCATGTTCTGGTCGAAAGGCGACATCTGGCTTGTCGAAGGCCTGGTGCTCGGGGCCGGGTCGATCGTCGGCGGTCACCTCGGCGCCGAGCTGTCCAACCATCCCGATGCGCGCAAGTGGGCCTTCCGCATGCTCGTCGTCGCGATCGGCCTCGAACTCATCAACCTCGGCTGGCACTACAGCGGGCCCTGGCGGGCTGAGATCTGAGGCCCGGATGACCTTTGTCGCCCGGACGGAACGCGGCGAAGCGGAAGCGCGCCTGCTCGCCGAGGCGGCGAGTGAGGACGCTCAACTGAGCTGGCCGACCGTCGCCCGGAGCGAGATCGCGCCGGGGCGATGGTCCGTCGAGGTCTATTTCCCCGCGCCGCCGGAAGAGAGCGAGCGGATGGCGCTGGACCGGCTAGCGGGGAGCGCGGGCGCGTTTGCCATCACGCATTTGCCCGACATCGACTGGGTCGCAAAGAGCCTCGAAGGGCTGGCGCCGGTGCACGCCGGCCGGTTCGTGGTTTACGGCGCACACGATCGCGACCAGCCGAGACGCAACGACATCGCCGTCGAGATAGAAGCAGGCGAGGCCTTCGGCACCGGGCATCACGGCACGACGGCGGGGTGCCTCCGCGAGATCGACCGGCTCGGCAAGATCCGCCGCTTCCGGCGGCCGCTCGACGTCGGCACCGGATCGGGCGTCCTTGCCATCGCCATGGCAAAGCTGTGGCATGTGCCGGTACTGGCGACTGACATCGACCCCGTGGCAGTGCGGGTGGCGCGCGGCAATGCGCGGCTGAACGGAACGCCACAGGTGCGCGCGGCCGTTGCCGGAGGTCTTGGACGCCGGGTGGTTCGGGACGCGGCGCCGTTCGACCTGATCGTCGCCAACATCCTCGCCGGGCCGTTGCAGGCAATGGCCCGCTCAGTGGAACGCGTGCTTGCCGGCGACGGGGTCGTGGTGCTTTCCGGCCTTCTCCCCGAGCAGAGAGCGCGAATTGTCGCGGCCTATCGGACCGTCGGCCTCGTGCTGCTGCGCGCGTCGGAACTCGATGGCTGGCTGACGCTCACGTTCGGGCGAAAGATCTAGAGCGGGAACTGGCCGCGGCCGGCAAAGTCGACGGACTTGCGACCATAGCCGAGAAGGGCCAGGCGGGCGTCATCGAAGCCGAGGCGGGACGCATGGACCGTGCGCCGGACATGGGTGTTGCGGGCCGCCAGCATGCGTCCGAGGAACCGCCGCATCACCGTCCGTCCGGGGGCTTCGCGTGTCGCTACGTCGCCGAATGTGGTCGCTACCATGGTCGGTGTCCTTCCGAATCGACTGCCTGAACTACCTCCCAGCGCAAGCGACATAGTCCCGACGGTCGTCTTAGGGAACGCCGATAACCGCATGGCGGACCGGTAGTTTTTGCATCGCGTCATAGAATTATTGCAATGCCATAATCGACGCCAATTGATGCCCGGACGGCGGGCGTCTAGAAGAATTGCATGTCTTTCCAGTCATTCGACGACCCCGCCGGGCCAAGGCCCGGCCGCGAGCGCCTCGACCGGCTCCGGTCGGAGTTGCAACGCCTCGACCTGGCGGGATTTCTGGTCCCGCACGCCGACGAGCAGCAGAGCGAATACCTGCCGCAATCGGCCGAAAGGCTGGCTTGGCTGACCGGTTTCACAGGCTCGGCCGGCATGGCGGCCGTGCTTAAGGACGAGGCGGCGGTATTTGTGGACGGCCGCTATACGCTGCAGGTACGGGCCCAGACGGACCCGGACGCCTGGCGGAGGGAGCATCTCATCGAGATGCCGCCCGCCAGGTGGCTCGCCACCCGCCTCAAGCCCGGCGAGCGGCTGGGCTACGACCCGAAGCTGATGACCGTGGCCGAAGTGCGCCGCTTCGGCGAGGCGGCGAAGACGGCGGGAGCCGAACTCGTCGCCGTCGACGAGAATCCGGTCGACCGCATCTGGACCGACCGCCCGTCGCCGCC
>JBDTLN010000307.1:0-3674 GCA_039934795.1 Bauldia sp.
CGGCCAGCGCCAGCGCGTGATGATCGCCATGGCGCTCGCCAACGAGCCGGACCTGTTCATCGCCGACGAGCCGACCACGGCGCTCGATGTCACCGTCCAGGCGCAGATCCTGAAGCTCCTCCGCGACCTGCAGGCGGAAACCGGCATGGCCATGCTGTTCATCAGCCACGACCTCGGCATCGTGCGGAAGATGGCGAAGAGGGTCTGTGTGATGACCCATGGCCACATCGTCGAGCACGGCCCGACCGCCGAGATCTTTGCCCACCCGCAGCACGAATATACAAGGCACCTTCTCGCCGCCGAGCCGAAGGGCGATCCGCCGAAATCCGATCCGACGGCGCCGGTGGTGATGGAGGCCGACAACCTCAAGGTATGGTTCCCGATCAAGCGCGGCTTTTTTCGCAAGACCGTTGGCTACGTCAAGGCGGTGGACGGGGTCGACGTCGCCGTTCGCGAAGGCCAGACGCTCGGTGTCGTCGGCGAATCCGGCTCGGGCAAGACGACGCTTGGCCTCGCCCTGATGCGGCTGATCTCGTCCGAAGGCCGGATCGTCTTCCTCGGCAACGCCATCGACGCGCGGAAGTTCAAGGAGATGCGGCCGCTGCGCGCCGACATGCAGATCGTCTTCCAGGATCCCTATGGCTCGCTCAGCCCGCGGCTGTCGGTCGGCGACATTGTCGGCGAAGGCCTCAGGATCCACGCCGCCGACATCTCGGCGGCGGAACGCGACCGCCGCGTTGCGCGGGCGCTTGAGGAGGTCGGGCTCGATCCGGCGACCCGCCATCGCTATCCGCACGAATTCTCCGGCGGCCAGCGGCAGCGCATCGCCGTCGCCCGCGCCATGGTGCTGGAGCCGAAATTCGTCATGCTCGACGAACCGACCTCGGCACTCGACATGAGCGTCCAGGCGCAGGTCGTCGACCTGCTTCGCGAATTGCAGAGGCAGCGGAACCTTGCCTATCTGTTCATCAGCCACGACCTCAAGGTGGTGCGGGCGCTTGCCAACGACATCATCGTCATGCGCAACGGCAAGGTGGTGGAGAGCGGGCCGGCGGCGCGGGTCTTCGATGCTCCGGAGAGCGACTACACCAAGGCGCTGATGGCTGCGGCCTTCGATATCGCGACGGCGCCGGAAGGCGTGGTCGCGCAATAAGCATGAAGGGCGCCATCCTTCTCGCCACCGGTCCCTGGCCGATCGTGCCGTGGGCGGAGACGATTCGCGCCGGCGATCCGGACCGCGCGCTCTACCTCTGGCCCGACCTGCCCGACCCCGCGGCGATCCGCTATGCGCTGGTCTGGAAGCCGCCAGAGGGAATCCTTAAGGGCCTGACAAGGCTTGCAGTCGTCTTCTCGCTCGGCGCCGGGGTCGATCACCTCGTCTTCCAGCACCGGCTGCCCGGCGTTCCTATCGTGCGGATCGTCAGTCCGGACCTTACCCGGCGCATGGCGGAGTGGGTCGTGCTTCAGGTGCTCATCCACCATCGCCGCCAGCGCACGTACGACGCCTTTCAGGCGCGGCGCCACTGGCAGGACATCGAGCAGCCGGCGGCCTCCGCCGTGCGGGTTGGTGTCATGGGCATGGGCGTCCTCGGCCGGCATTCCGCCGACATCCTCGCCCGCCTCGGCTTTCAGGTCGCCGGTTGGAGCCGGCGGCCGTCATCGGTCGCCGGCGTCGAGGCGTTCCACGGCGCGGACGGGCTCGACCCGTTCCTCACCCGTACCGACATCCTCGTCTGCCTGCTGCCGCACACGCCGGAAACGCACGGCATCCTCGCGATGCCGTTGTTCGGCAAGCTCGCCCGCGATGGCGTGCTGGGCGGGCCGGTGCTCATCAATGCGGGCCGGGGTGGCCTTCAGGTCGAGGCCGACATCGTCAAGGCGATCGAAGCCGGCGTGCTGGCCGGCGCCAGCCTCGATGTGTTCGAGAAGGAGCCGCTCGACGCGACGAGCCGGCTGTGGGCGCTGCCCAATGTTGTTATCACGCCGCACGTCGCCGCCGACAGCGAGCCGGCGACGATCATCCCGCAAATCCTCACGCAGATCGCATCCTTTGAGGACGGCAGGCCGCTCACCGACGTCATTGATCGCGCGAGCCTCTACTAAGCGGCGACAAACGCGGGAACCGATCGGCGCCGTCGCGGCTCATCCCGGCGCTCTTCGTCGTCCTTCTCTACTTCTTCCACGTCCTCTGACCGACCGCGGATCGAATCGCGATCGCGGGGGCCTCGGCCGCCGCGTTGCCGTCAGCCGATGCGCTTGACGCTGGCCGGTAGGCCGATACGACCGAGGACCGTTTCCAGCGGCTCGGCGACGACCGTCATGTGATGGCCGCTGGCATGAACCATGCGGCCCGGCGCCGTCAGAATGCCGACATGGCCTTTCCAGTAGAGAAGATCGCCGCGCCGCCAGCTCTTGTCGGTCACGGTGGCGCCCAGCGAGCTTTCCTGAAGGTCCGTGTCGCGAGAAGCGGGCACGCCGGCGGCCATTAGCGACAGTTGGACGAGCGCCGAGCAGTCGAGGCCAAGGCTGGTGCGGCCGCCCCAAAGGTAGGGGGCGTTGATAAAGCGCTCGGCGACGGCGACGAAGTCCGGCTCCGGCGGAGCGTCGACCAGCGCCAGATGCGACGCAAACAGGGCGCCCTCACCTCCTGCAAGGAGCCCGTAGGAAGCGCCGCGTGTCTCGACGAAGTCCGTGACCGCCACCCTCGCGCCGATCGAGAGCGACGCCTCCGCAGGCAATTTCATGTCAGGCCCGGAATAGATGAAGGTGCGCAATGCCGTGACGCGGTGGGTCGGTCCCGGTGGAAGTGCACCCAACGCGTCGGTCGGCACGTAACCAACGTAGGCGTCGGTTTCGAGCTGGCCCCACGACCAGCCCTCGCCCGAATCCTCGAAGACGCGGAAACGCTCGCCGCGCAACACTTCGCTGTCGAGCCCGGCATCGGCGCGGGCCACCCGCTTCAGCGGCGCCGACGGCGCGATGACGCGCCGAACCTCACCTTCAACAAAGCGCGCGGACTCGACCCTGCCTTTCAGCCGGACGTTGGCAATGTCGGCACGCCAGGCGTTGAGGCGGGGCTCCAGGGGCGACGTCACGTGAGACCGGCTATTCGAAGGCCGTCGATATAGCGAGCACGATCCTCGGCCCGGATCAGCGGATGGTATTTCTCGATCCAGTCGAGGCTCACTTCCGGCTGCAGCCGCTTGCATTCCAGGAGGCCCTGGCGGGCGAGCTCTACATCGCCGGCAAGGCCGGCCGCGGCGGTGAGCGTGCGCCATGCCGTGCCGAAGTTCGGGCGAATCTGGATGGCGCGTCGCTCGGCGGTGACCGCTTCGGCGTAGCGGCTGGCGACAAAATGGCAAAGCCCCTCGATCGAGAGAGCCGCCGCCTGGGTGTGGTCGCGTGGGCTTAGTCTCGTGGCAATGTCGAGTTGGGCAAGGCCCTCTTCGGCAAGGCCGGCATAGCCATAGGCACAGCCAAGAAACATCCGGGCAAACGCGAAATTCGGGTTGCGCTGCAGGGCCTCGTTCAACTCCTCCACCGCCGGTCCGAAGCGGCGCGAGAACACATAGACGTACCCCGCCGCAAGGTGCCCCCAGGCGTCGTCCGGGTCGAGATCCATCGCGCGGCGGGAGAGGACGAGGGCATCGGCGATGCCGCGCTCGTAGTCCATG
>JBDTLN010000308.1:0-3659 GCA_039934795.1 Bauldia sp.
TCCGCGACGCAATCAACGCGCATCTCCGGCCGTCGCCCGTCGCCATCCTGTCGGCGGAAGCCGTCGGGGGGGATTTCGACGCCCGTTTCTCCGCCGTCCGCCGCCATTACCTCTACCGGATCAGCGACCGCAAGGCGCCGCTCGCCCTCGACCGGGGGCGTCTGTGGGCGGTGAGCGTCCCGCTCGATGCCGCGGCCATGCACGAAGGCGCCCGGTACCTCATCGGCAACCACGACTTCACCACCTTCCGCGCCACCGAATGCCAGGCGAAATCGCCGGTGAAAACACTCGATCGCCTCGACGTGTCGCGGCCGGGCGGCGAGATCGTGGTCCGTGCCGAAGCCCGTTCTTTCCTCCATCACCAGGTCCGCTCGATGGTCGGTTCGTTGAAAAAAGTCGGCGAGGGACGCTGGCCGCCGGCCAGGATCGGTGAGGCCCTGGCCGCCCGCGACCGAGCCCGCTGCGGTCCCGTGGCGCCGCCCGAAGGCCTCTATCTCGTCGCGGTCGACTACTGAGCTGACGCTGCCACGCCGAACAGGCCGTCGACGCCCTCGGCGATGAGCAGGCTGAGGACAAAGTCGGCGGCGACGAGCGCAATGGCGAGGCCGATCCCGACGCCGAGGGCCCTTCGCGCCACGACGAAATTGTAGCGCAGCACAACACCGATCGCGATCAGCGACAGCACCGCGCCGACTTCGTTGCTGAGCAATCCGACAATGGTGAGAAGTGCAACGGCGCCGAATGGCAGGGAAGCGAGCACCGCCGCCCAGTTCCGCGCTACCACATAGGCCGGATAGGAGCGCGCCACGCCCAGCACGGGCGCGGCAAGGGCGAGCAGAATCGGAAAAGCGACCCAGTCGACGGCGAGGGCGACGCCCCGGCCGATGACGAACCACGACCCGAAGAAATCCGGCTCGGCGACGGCGTCGGTGAGCAGACGCCGTTCTTCGACGATCACCGTCAAGGCATAGATCGGTATGATCAGCAGGATCGCCTGGAACGAACGCCAGCAGCCTTCGACGCTGACATCGAAGCGCCGCATCGCGTCGGCCCGGTTGAGAAACAGGAGCCACGCCGCCTCCATCGAGCGGCGGATCTCCGCCGGGTCGATCATCCCGGCGACGCGTCGAAATGAATGGCGAGGAAGCGGCGATAGACGGCGGTCAGGCGGAGCAGGTCGGCGACCGGTACCCGCTCGTCGACCTGATGCATGGTGTCGCCGACCAGACCGAACTCGACCACCGGACAAAGGTCCTTGAAGAAGCGCGCGTCGGAGGTGCCGCCATTGGTCGAGGGTTCCGGCTCGATGCCGGTGACGTCGCGGATCGCCGCGCTGATCTCGGCGGTCAGCCGCCCCGGCCGCGTCAGGAAGGATTGGCTGGCGCCCGGCATGATCGTCAGCGCGTAGGCGCCCCCGCCGGCGGCGACCTCCAGTTCGCGGCGAAGCCACGCCGTCAACGTGACCGGTGTCCAGCGGTCGTTGTAGCGGATGTTGAAGCGCGCCTTCGCTTCCGCCGGAATGACATTGGCGGCGGAATTGCCGACATCGATACTCGTGATCTCGATATTCGACGGCTCGAAAGCGGCGCTGCCCTCGTCGAGCCGTGCCTCGGTCAGCCGGTGGAGCAGGCGGATCAGGCGCGGCAGCGGGTTATCGGCAAGCCGGGGATAGGCGACATGGCCCTGCACACCCGAGACGACGATCGTGCCGGAAAGGCTGCCGCGCCGGCCGATCTTGATCGTGTCGCCGAGCGTCCGGCGCGAGGTCGGCTCGCCGACCAGCGCTGCGTCGAAGCGATCGCCACGCTCGGCCGCAAAGGCGAGGAGCTTGGCCGTGCCATTAATGCCCGGCCCTTCCTCGTCGCCGGTGATGAGGAAGGACAGCGTGCCGCGCGGTGGGCCGCCGGCGGCGACGAAATCGATGGCGGCTGCGGCGAAGGCGGCAACGCCGCCCTTCATGTCGACCGCACCGCGCCCGAAGAGGACGCCGTCGACCGTCTCGCCGGCGAAGGGCGGATGGCTCCAGCGTGCTTCGTCGCCGGGCGGCACGACGTCGGTATGGCCGCCAAAGGCAAGATGCGGCGATCCGGCCCCGATTGTCGCGAAAAGATTCTCGACGTCCGGCGTGCCCGGCGCGCCGAAGGTCATACGCTCGACGGCGAAGCCGGCGTCGCCGAGGAGGGCGGCGAGATAGGCAAGCGCGCCGCCGTCGGCCGGGGTCACCGACCGGCACTGGACGAGCGCCGTCAGGATTGCCGCCGGGTCGGCTGCCATTGGGGGTGTCTTCATGTCTGCGCCGTGTATCCCGCGCCGACGCAATGCGTCAATCGGTGCGGAAGCGCGGCGGCGCTCCGTAGAGGTTCGGCCGGAGATCGCCGGGGATGACGGCGAGGGCGAGGAGCCAGAACACTCCGACGATCGGCACCGCCAGCAGCAGCACGAACGACCCGGGCAGGCCGAAATCGTGGCAGCGCTTGGTGACGACAAAGAACATCGCCACCGTCAGCGGCAAGCCGACGACTGCCGTCGCCATCATGTCGCCCGGTGTGGCGTCGGTATAAAGGAACAGGGCCGAGAGCATGGCGAGGTCGAGCGCCAGGATCAGTCCGGCGCCGAGGCAATATTCGAGGCGTCCGATCCGCCCCTCCGGCCGGAAGAAGAACCTGCCCAGTTCGGTAAGTCCTACCGTGGCCATTTTTCCCCGCCGCAGCCGAAGCCAGGCGCCGATCCTGCGGAAGCCGTGGCAGGTGTCAACCGGAAGTCCTTGCCGCATCGAGAGGATCGGGTCCGTGGCGGTTCGGCCCCCTCGTTCCGCGAAGGAATCCGAGTTCGACGGCGAACCACAGGCCGATGATGATCAGCCAGACGTTGAAGGCGAGATCGATCGGCTGCTCGCGCGCCTGATAAGCGAGGGTTTGACCCCAAAGACGGAAGTAGCCCGCCTCGAGATCGAATTCTTCCGGGTTCGGGAGCGGCACCGGCTTGCCGGTGATGCCGAGGAGGTTGGTGACGCCGAGAACGACGGTCGGGACGATCAGCAGCAGCACCAGCTTGCCGCTCCGGTCGCGGTCGTGGAAGCGCTTCACCATGAGCGCCGACGACGGATAGAGGACAGCGATCAGGACGATCGTCGCGAGGACGTTGACCAGGGCGATGTCCATCGTCGCCACCGCCAGCCAGGTGACGAGGGCAAGGAGCGCGATGACGACGACCATCAGCACGATGCTGGCGATCCAGTAGGGTTTGCGGTTGATACGGCCGTCGAAGCCGATCATGGCGGCAAAGAATTCCATCCGGATGCTGTCTCCCCGATGCCGCTGCTCGTCCGGTTCCAGATGTCACGGCCGCAACATCATGACAATTTGCCGGCGCCTGCATGACCGTGTGTGTCACGCCGGCATCACGTTCCTTCGCCGGCGTATCAGTCGCGCAGCAACTCGTTGATGCTGGTCTTGGAGCGGGTCTTCTCGTCGACGCGCTTGACGATGACGGCGCAATAGAGCGACGGCCCCGGCTCGCCGTTGGGGAAGGGCTTGCCGGGCATCGTGCCCGACACGACCACCGAATAGGGCGGCACGCGGCCCTTGTGGACCTCGCCGGTTGCCCGGTCGACGATCTTGGTCGAGGCGCCGATGAAGACGCCCATCGAAATTACCGAG
>JBDTLN010000309.1:0-3656 GCA_039934795.1 Bauldia sp.
CCATGTCCATGCCGCGGGCGATGCAGTGGCCGTGGCCGCGATAGGTGTAGGTGAGGTAGTCGTCGGGACGGAGCGCCCTGGCGGCGCCGGAGGAGACGGCCTCCTGACCCTGGCAGAGATGGGTGGTGCCGTGGACAAGCCCTTCCAGGTAGCTGCGGTGGACCTGATCCTCGAACTCGCGGACCTCGACCATCGAGCGATAGAGGGCGATGCGGTCGGCATCGCTCAGTCCGGCGGCGCTGTTGTCGCCGATCACGGCCGGGCGCGGTTTCCGTGCCATGTGGGCTTCCTATTCCGCGGCGGGCTGAGCCCGGCTGCCTTCGATCTTGCCGTCGACCCGGTATTTGGCGATCACGCCGGCATCGAGTTCGAGGCCAAAGCCGGGACCCTCGGGCAGCCGGTACCAGCCCTTGTCGAAGGGCGCCCGGTTGGCGACGAGGGCGTAGAAGAGCGGGTCGCGGTCCGGATGAAAGGTTTCCAGGAACGTGCCATGGGCGCAGGAAGCGAGGAGATGGGCCGAAATCTGGGGCTCCTCGTGATGCGCCATCTCGACGTTGAAGCAGGAGGCGAGCGCCGCGACGCGGCGCCATTCGGTCGGGCCGCCGCCCCAGCTTGCGTCGAAATTGCAGACATCGATGGCGCCGGACAGCATCAGGTCGCGGCAGCCTGCACGGCTGATCTCGCTCTGCCCGGCGCAGACCGGGATGCCGGTCATGTTGCGCGCCGAGGCCATGTCGAGGCGGTCGCTGTACCAGCGCACCGGCTCCTCGAACCAGCGAAGGTTGGCGCCCTCGACGAGGCGCGAGAACTCGACCGCCTGGCGGAGCGTGTAGCCCTGGTTGGCGTCGACGGTGAGCACGAAGTCCTCGCCGACCGCCGAGCGCGCCGTCCTTACCCGCTCGGCATCCTCCTTCGGCGTGCGGCCGCCGACCTTGAACTTGCAGCCGGCGTAGTTGTGGTCGCGGATCCACTCCATCTCGCGGCCGAAATCGGCCAAGGTCTTGTTTTCCTCATAGTATCCGCCGATGCAGATGACCTGCAGCTTGTCGCGGAAGCCGCCCCAGATCTTGTAAAGCGGCACTTCGAGGGCCTTGCCGACCGTGTCCCAGATAACGCTGTCGACGAGGGCCTGGGCGCACATGGCGAGCTTGCGATCGCGGAGAATGTTGTAGCTCGGCTTCCGCATCGCCTCCCAGCAGCCCTCGACATTGAAGCAGTCCATGCCGATGAGATACGGCGCGATCTCCTTCTCGACGATGCCGACGACCTCGGCCTGCGTCTCGAACTCGTCGCCGTTGTAGCACTCGCCGACGATCCCCTCCTTGGTGTAGAGGCGCGTAATAATTGTGCAGCGGTGGGTCATGAAGTAGTTGCTGCCCCGGAAAGTCCGGGGGAGCGGCATCGACAAGGGGATGCACTCGATCCGCTCGATGGTGAGGCGCGCCATGCCGCTTGAGCCTTGGAACTGAGCCAATAAAATCGTTTCCAACGCTATGCGAGGCCGGAAAGCCCGTCAAGCCAGCCGTAGCTTGGCACGCCGCCGGGGCCTCCCGGCGGCGGTCCGGGCCGGGCTTGCCGCTGGCAGTGGCTTCGCCGACGCGCTAAGAATGAGGCCCGAAGGCTAGGAATTCGGCGGATGGCGGGGCTACCGTGCCGGGAGAAGCCGACTGCCGCCGGGCGGACAGGCATCCGGCGGGCGGCCGGCTGGGGAGAGCAGATTCGTGCGGCAGGAACTCGGGCGGTCGGCGACGATCAGGGACGTGGCGGCGGTCTCCGGCGTTTCCGTCGGAACCGTTTCACGCAGCCTGAATGCCCCGGAGACCGTGCGCCCGGCGACGCTGGAAAAAGTGCGCGCCGCCATCCAGGAACTGGGTTTTCAGCCCGACGCGCGCGCCCAGAACATGCGGCGGCGGAACACGCTGACCATCGGCTTCATCGTCAACGATATTCTCAACCCGATCCACGCCATGGTGTTCAAGGGGGCCGAGGCGGAATTGCGCGAGAGCGGCTACTGGCTCCACCTGGTCAATACCGGCGGCAAGGCGCGCCAGGAGGCGGAGGCCATCGACCTCCTCCAGCACGGCCGCGTCGACGGGTTGCTGATGACCATCAACTCCGAACAGGACCCGCGCTGCCTCGAACGGCTGGAGAAGCTCCGCGTGCCGTCGGTGCTCCTCGACCGCGAGATTGCGCTGGAGACCGACGCGGTGCGCACCGACCACGCCTCCGGCATGGAACAGGCGGTCGGCTATCTTCTCGACCTCGGCCACCGGCGCATCGGCCTCATCACCGCCGGTACGGAGATTCTCCCCGGCCGCGAACGCATCCGCGGCTTTACCCAGGCCTTCGCCAAGCGCGGCGTGCCCTGCCCGGCCGATCTCATCCGTTCGCAGAGCCTCTCCGCCGATTTCGGCTTCCGCGAAACCCTCGACTTCCTGCGCGGGCCGGGTCGGCCGACGGCGCTGGTCGCGGGCGGCAACCAGCTTCTTGTCGGCGTGCTCCGCGCCATCGAGCAGCAAGGCGTCGTCATCCCGCGCGACCTGTCGCTGGTCACCTGCGACCGCACGGACCTTGCCTCGGTCTATGCCGGTGGCATCACCGCCATCGACCGCGACATTCCCGAGATCGGGCGGACCGCGGCACAGTTGCTGCTGGAGCGCATCAACGGCCCGGCGGACTGGCCGGCGCGCCGGGTCGTGCTGCCGACGCGGCTGGTGCTCGGCCGCTCCTGCGCGCCGCCGGCGGTGCGCGCCGAGACAGCCGCCTGAGCGGGCGGCGATGGCGGACGAGGATTCCACGGCCTCGACGCGCGATGCGCTTGTCGCGATGGGGCTGGTGCCTTCGGGCGTGGCGCCGGAAATGACGCGGCTGACCGGCGGCGTCTCCTCCGACATCTGGCTGGTGCGGACGCCCGAGCGTGTGTTCGTCGTCAAGCGGGCGCTGGCGAAATTGCGCGTCGCGGCCGACTGGCGGGCGCCGGTCAGCCGCAATGCCGGTGAGGTGGAATGGCTGAAGCTGGCGGCCGCCGCGGCCCCCGGCGCCGTGCCGGAGGTTCTCGCCCACGACGCAACGCGCGGGCTGTTTGCGATGGCCTATCTGCCGCCGGAGCAATACCCGGTGTGGAAAATGCTCCTCCGTGACGGCCATGCGAGCCCGGCCTTCGCCGGCAGGGTCGGGGCGACGGTGGTGCGCATTCATGCGAGCACCGCGGGGCGGACCGAGCTGGCGGCGGCGTTGAACGACGACGCGCTCTTCCGGGCGATCCGCCTGGAGCCCTATTTCGAGTTCACGGCAACGCGCCACCCGGAAATAGAAGACGAGCTCAACGGGCTGGTCGCTGGCACGCTGGCGACCAAGCGCGCCGTCGTCCATGGCGACGTCTCGCCTAAGAACATCCTCGCCGGGCCGGATGGGCCGGTGTTCCTCGACGCCGAATGCGCCTGGTATGGCGACCCGGCCTTCGACGTCGCCTTCTGCCTCAACCATTTGCTGCTCAAATGCCTGTGGACGCCTGGCGCGATCCCCGAGTTTCTCGCAAGCTTCGACAGGCTCGCCGACGCCTATCTCGGCGGGGTGACGTGGGAGCCGCGCGGGGACATCGAAGCCCGCGCCGCGCGCTTGTTGCCGGCGCTGTTCCTCGCCCGGATCGACGGCAA
>JBDTLN010000310.1:0-3649 GCA_039934795.1 Bauldia sp.
CCGTGATCGAGGATCTTGCCCTCATCGCGGACGAGTGGCGGGCCTTCGAGAAAACGGCCGACGGTACGATCTTCCAGAGTTTCGACTGGCAGGCGGCGTGGCTTCGCCACATCGGCGCCCGCAGCCGCGTCAATCCGGCGATTGTCGTTGGCCGGAGCGAAGCCGGCGAGATTCTTTTCCTGCTGCCGCTCGCCGTCGAGCGGCGCGGGGCGATTCGCCGGCTGAGGTTCCTAGCCTCCGATCTCTGCGACTACAACGGCCCGCTGCTCGCGCCGGGTTTTGCCGCGGCGATCGGGCCGGAGCGCTTCGGCGCCTTGTGGCGCGAGATCGGCAGGTTGCTCCACGCCAACCGGCGTCTTCGCCCTCACCTCGTGGTTCTCGACAAGATGCCCGAGTCGATCGGGTCGGCCGCCAACCCGATGCTGGCGCTTGGCGTCGCGCTCAATCCGAGCGGCGCCTACCTCGCCACTCTCTCCGGCAACTGGGACAGCTTCTATTCCGCCAAGCGCTCGTCGGCGTGGCGGAAACGCGACCGCTGGAAACGGAAACGGCTCGGCGACCACGGCGCCGTCGCGCTGGTCAACGCCGAGGACGGCGAGGCGCGGGCAGCCACGTTGCGAACCTTGTTCGCCCAGAAGAGCCGGTTCTTCGCGCGGCTTGGCGTGCCGGATCTCTTCGCCCGTCCGGGCTATGCTGATTTCTTCCTCGACATCGCCACCATGCCGGCCATGGCGGACAAGGTTCACGTCAGTAGCCTGACAGTTGCCGGCGCGGCAGCTGCAACCAATTTCGGACTGGTCAGCGGCGGGCGCTACTATCATGTGCTGGTCAGCTATTGCGAAGGCGAACTCCGCCGCTTCGGTCCGGGCGCGGTCCATCTCCAGGAGCTCCTCCGCTACGCCCTGGCGCGGGGTTGCAGCCTCTTCGACTTCACCATCGGCGACGAAAGCTACAAGCGCGAGTGGAGCGACGTCACGCTGAGGCTTCACGACCATCGCGCGGCGGCGACGCCGCTGGGACTGCTTGTCCTGCTACCGGCCGTCGCCGGGGCGCGTGCCAAGCGCTTCGTCAAGCAGACGCCTGTCCTGTGGCGTGCCGCTCTCAAGGTTCGGGCGCTGATCGGCAGGCTCGGCCAGAAGCCAGAAGCCGCTCACGAGGGCGACGAGGACTAGGCGAAGGTTGCCGGCAAGGCGCGGCAAAGCCGCGCCATCCGGCGCCCATTCGATGGCCCGGATCCGGTTCCTTGTCTGCTTCAAAGCGGCATGGACCCGGTCGCGCGTCATCACGGCGGCGAGCGCGAGGGACGGCCGTCCGGCGAGGCTGACGAGCAGGTCCACCGTCTTTCGCCGGCCATCCCACATCTGGGTCATGAAGCCGCCTTCCGGCGAGCAAGATTCGATAGCGTCGACTTCGCCGGCGAAGAGCTCCTCGGTGACCTTGTCGACGAGGACGGCGCCCGGCGAGTACTTGCCGAAACCGGCGTCGAAGGCGATCTTCCAGGTGTAGGCGAAGCGCCCGCAATAGAGCAGCACCTGCGCCGCGATCGGCTTGCCGTCCAGCCTCAGCAGCGCCACCGACGCCTTGCCCTCGGCCGCGAGCCCGGCAATGAAGGCGCGGGTGAACGCGGCGTCCTTGTCGCGGCAAAGGAGCGCCGACCCGGCCTCGCCCTTCCAGCTTGCGAATTCCAGTTGCAGGAACGCCTCGAACGCCAGTGCGACGGCGTCCGACGACCGCTCGTTGACGTAATCGGCGGCGCCGAGCGCGGAGAGACGGTTCCAGTCCTGGCGAAGTTTCTTCCGCGTCGAGCCGGAGCGTTTGACGCCGCCGTCCTTCGATGCGAACGGCCGCGTGCGTTCGCTCGGTACCGGGCCATAGGTCTTGCGCGCCGCAAGGGCGCGCATGAGCGAGGCATGGGTCGACGCGCCGCCGTCGAGATATTTGAGGCGAAGGGTTTTTGGCAGCGCCCGGTGTTTGGCGATCGCTTCGAGGAAGGCGCGCATCACCTCATCGGCAACGGCGGGCTCGACCACCGGGCTGCCGACAAACGAATAGGCGTGCGGCGGCGCCGAGAGATAGCGCGGCCCGAACCGCGCCACGCGCTTTTCTTCCAGCGCCCAGACGCCGACTAGCCGGTTCTCGGAGGTACTGCGGTCCCATGCGGTGAAGACGTGGGTGCGCGCAAAGGCCTTCGCGGGAACCGCGTTCAGCCCCGCCGGGTCCATGAACACGTTGGGGGCCGCCCGGCCAACAAGCTCGTTCCAGCTGCCGCCGAGATCGACGGGACCGGCGGTTACCTCGACTTCGATTCCGGGCATCAACTCGGCCTCAACGCGCCGGTGTCCGCCCCGGGGACCGGCAGCATGCGCCGACGCATTTGCCGTGCAGCGCCGACCGCGATCCGCGCGAAACGCTGCGCCCGCCACGTCAGGCCCGAGTCGATCGACAGCGACCGCAGCCAGTAGGCCTTGTCGAGAGACGCCGCGTCAGAGGCGCGCTTGACCGGATCGGCGTAGAACGCCGCGATCTTGTCGCGGCCCATGCCTTCGCCCTTCAGCCAGGCGGGAATATGGACGTTGCACAGCCGCTCGACGTCGGTGAACACCTTTGAGGCGCCGGTGCCCGCCGCCGGGCAGGAGGTCGAATAGGCGTCGCCGACGAGGACGATGCCGGCCTGGTGGACGCCGTGCGTCACATAGAGATTGGCGGGCCGGATCTTGACGAAGCCGGGCACGGCGAAATCGCCGAGGATCCTGCCGAGGCCCGGCATCACCTCCAGCATCGCCTCGACTGGCGCCGAACGCATTCTCTTCAGCCACGGGTCCTGCATGTCCCGGTAGACCATGAAGTTGGCGCGCATCGCGTCGCCGATCGGGAAGAGGCTCAGATAGGCAAGCCGGTCGCTCGCATGCTCCGGCCAGTAGCTGAGGGCGGGGAAATCGAAGCGCGGCCGGCCGGCCGGTACGACATCGAAACCGATGGTGATCGAGTGACAGGGGCTCAGCTCCTCGCGCGTCAGGCCGAGGTTCTGGGCGAAGCCGAGGTTGAGGCCGTGCGCCAGGACGACCAGGCGGGCGGAAATCTCCTCGCCATTGGAAAGCGTCAGGCTCTGCCGGTCGGCGCTGGTCGCCAGGGTCGCGACCTTGGCTACGATCAAGGGAACCGCGGCGGGCACCGTCGCCCGTGCCGTGTTGACCAGCGTGTCGTACATGATGCCGCGCTGGTCGCTCGCGCGCTTCTCGACGAGCCGGCCGTGGCGCGCCACCCCGACGGCGCGGTCGCGCGTCGCGGCGGCGAGGATCTCGGAAGCCAGGCCCGTGCGCTCGAGGATCGCCACCTGCGATCCATCAAGTTTTTCGCAGCGCAGATCTTCGGGATAGTGCTGGTGAGGGTCGATGAGAATGGCGTCAATGCCGGCGCGGCCGAGCATCGCCGCGGCGATCGAGCCCGCCAGTCCACCGCCGACGATAGCGATATCCGTGTGCCGCATGAGCCGCCTCCGCAGGGCTGGCAAATCAACGCCCGTCTATGAAAAACCGACGGGCGAATTGAGGAGTATTCGCTTTCGATTTGCTCTGAAATCCGAAAAGATAATTAACCCTAACACTACTTTGGCAGATTTTTGAGCGGGCGGGCGTTTTTGGGATTCCCT
>JBDTLN010000311.1:0-3643 GCA_039934795.1 Bauldia sp.
CGCTCGAATAGTTGAGTTCGCCGCCGCCGTACTTACCGAGGCCAAGGACGATCCAGCCGGAACCGACCTCAGGCCCGTCGGGATCGGGAAGGTCGATGGCGCCGTTGCTCATCGCCTCGGTCAGGATGAAGCGCACGGCGGCGCCTACGGCGGCATCGGCGAAGCCGGTGAGCGCCGCCGTCACCGCCGGCACGTCCCAGACTCCGGCAAGGTCGGCAAGCGCCGTCAGCAGGGCCATCTCCTGCCGGCCGCGCCGCAGCGTCGCCATCAGCGCGGCCTGCGACGCGCCGCGCCAGCTCACCGCCGTCGCTGCAACCAGCCGCCGCGCCCGGTCGCCGGGATCGGAATTCAGGATGTCGAAGAGCCGGCCCGGTTCGGCAAGGATGAGCGAGCGCAGGAACGGCGCATACTCCATGACCGAGGCGAGAAACCCGCCCGCTTTGCTCGTTCCGTCTGGAAAAGCGGCAACCCCATCCGGCCGCAACGTAGTCGCGGCGGCTTCGGTGAATTCAGAAAGCCGTGCTTTCGTCGCTGCAACGCCGGCCGGCTTCAGGCGCGGAGCAATCGCCTCAGCGAGAATATTCGACGCCTTCTTCGCCTTGCCCTTGGCCGGTGCCATTCAACAGTTAGCCCGTCGGCAGCCTCAGCGTCACGACTAGACCCGGCTTGCCGTCACCGAGCTCGATCGTACCATGGTGCAGGCGCGCAACCGCTGCGACAAGGCTCAATCCGAGGCCGCTGCCGGGCTGCGATCGGCTCTCTTCGAGGCGCACAAAGCGGTGCAGGACACGCTCGCGCTCGGCTTCGGCGATGCCCGGGCCGTTGTCGGCGACCCGCAGGAGCAGCTTGTTGCCCTCCCGGGCCGTGGAGACCGTGACCCGCCGCGGCGTTTCGGGGTCTCCGGCAGCGGCGGCGTACTTGATCGCATTGTCGATGAGGTTGGCGAGGGCCTGCCCGAGCAGCTCGCGGCTGGCCTTGATCGTGATCGGCTCCGGCGTCTCGAAAACCAGCGCGATGCCATTCTCCTCGGCAACCGGCTCGTAGAGCTCGGCGACGTCGCGCACGATCGCCGCGGCATCGACCTCGGTCATGGCGCCGTCCGGCGAACCGGCCTCGATGCGTGCGATCATCAGCAGCGCGTTGAACGTCCTGATGAGCTGGTCCGACTCCTCGATCGTCGCTTCGAGGGCGGCGCGGTGCTTGTCACCATCGCTTGGCGAGGCCAGCGCCGCCTCGACGCGGTTGCGCAGCCGCGTCAGCGGCGTCTTGAGGTCATGGGCGATATTGTCGGAGACGTCCTTGAGGCCATGGAGCAGCAGTTCGATCCGTTCGAGCATGGCGTTGAGGCTGTCGGCGAGCCGGTCGAATTCGTCGCCGGTGCCGGTCACTTCGAGGCGTCCGGAGAGATCGCCTTCCATGATGCGCCGGCTGGTCGCCGACAGGGAATCGATGCGTTTCAGGACCCGCCGGCTGACGAAGAACCAGCTGACCAGCGCCAGGCCGATCATCAGCGCCAGCGCCCAGGCCAGCGCCTGCCCGATGATCGCGCGAAATTGCTCGCGCTCGCCGACATCGCGCCCGACCAGCATGCGGAAGCCGCCGGGAAGCCGGACGACCTGGACCATGGCAAGATGCCGGGCGCCGTCGCCGGCATAGCGCTCATACGGCACCGTCACCGGATCCATGCCTGCGTGATTGAGCAGATCGAGCGGGACCTGACTAATATTGCCAGCGAGCACCCGCCCGCTGATATCGGTCACCAGATAGAGGCTGGCTCCCGGCTGATGGCTGCGCTGCTCGATGACCTCGACGATGGCCAGCAGCCCCCCCGACCGGCCCTGGTCGGCAAGGCCACGGATCTCGGCGGTGATGGTGTCGCGAAGCTGCTGGCCGAGCAGCACATTGGCGTTCCAGGAGATGTAGAGGACGAAGGCGACAGAGAAGACCGAGAAAACGGCGATATAGATTGCCGAAAGCTTGAAGGCCGTCGTCCGGACGACCTTACCGAGCGCCGTCACGGATCATGTATCCGGCGCCGCGCACCGTATGGAGCAGCTGCTCCGGAAAGCCCTTGTCGATCTTGGCCCGCAGCCGCGAGATATGCACGTCGATGACGTTGGTTTGCGGATCGAAGTGGTAGTCCCAGACCTTCTCCAGCAGCATCGTCCGCGTCACGACCTGCCCGGCATGCTTCATCAGATATTCCAGAAGCCGGAACTCGCGCGGCTGCAGGGGCACGACCTGGCCGGCGCGGGTCACGGTATGGCCGAGGCGGTCAAGCTCGAGATCGGCGATCCGGTACACAGTCTCGCCTTCGCCCGGCTTTCGTCGCCGGCCGAGGGCCTCGACGCGGGCCAGCAGCTCCGAGAACGCGTAGGGCTTGGGGAGATAGTCGTCGCCGCCGGAGCGAAGCCCGGTAACCCGGTCGTCGACCTGGCCGAGGGCGGAGAGGATCAGTGCCGGCGTGTGATCGGCGCGCTCGCGCAGCTCCTCGATCACCGACAGGCCGTCGCGTTTTGGCAACATGCGGTCGACGACAAGAACGTCGTAGCCACCCTCGGCGGCCATGGCGGCGCCGATGTCACCGTCGGCGGCGTGATCGGGCACGTGACCGGCCTCGCGCAGCGCCTTCAGCAGATAGGCGGCGGCTTCCTTGTCGTCCTCGATCAACAGGATTCGCATGCTGCGAACCATATGGGAAATCGTTGGCAAGTTGCAGCCTCCCCAAAGGCCGGCGCCCATAAGAAGAACGGCAGGCCGGGGCCGGCCTGCCGTCCGCGGGTGCGGAAGATTCGGGGCGACGATCGAGGTCTTCCGCCCCCGTTCCAGATCAGGCGCGGGTGAAGGTCAGCGCCACGTAGCGCGTCTGTTCGCCCGACTTGACCCTGAGAAGCACTGACTTGCGGCCGTTCGACTTGGCATCGGCCATCTTCTTTTCGAGATCGTTCGGCTGGCTGACCTGACTGTCACCGACCGCGATGATCACGTCGCCGGCCTGAAGGCCCTTCTCGGCCGCCTGGCCGTTGGGGTCGACATCGGTGACGACAACGCCGCTCGCGTCATCGGACGGGCCGATGGCCAGGCCGAAGTCGTCGAGCGAGGTCGGCTTGACGTCCGGGGTGCTGCCGTCGTCCGCCGAGGCCTGCTTGTCGGTCGCCGGCAGCTTGCCGAGCGTCACGTCAAGCTCGTTGCTCTTGCCGTCCCGCCAGTAGGTGACCTTCACCGTCGTGCCGGGCGCCATGCTGGCGATCTTGCTGGCAAGGTCGCGCGGGTCGTCGATCGGCTTGCCGTCGATGGCGGTGATGGCATCGCCCGACTTGAGGCCGGCCTTGAGGCCCGGGCCGCCGTCCTGCGGCTCGGAGACGAGCGCGCCCTTGGCGTCCTTGAGGCCGAGGCTGTCGGCGATGTCCTGCGTGACGTTCTGGATCTGAACGCCGAGCCAGCCGCGGATCACGGTGCCGTGATCCTTGAGGTTGCCGATGATGCGTTCGGCGGTCGAGGCGGGAATCGCGAAGGCGATGCCGACATTGCCACCCGACGGCGAGAAGATGGCGGTGTTGACGCCGATCACTTCGCCGTTGAGGTTGAACGCCGGACCGCCCGAATTGCCACGATTGACGGCAGCGTCGATCTGCAGGAAGTC
>JBDTLN010000312.1:0-3641 GCA_039934795.1 Bauldia sp.
GAACTGGCCGACGATGCCCGGCCAGAAGAGGAGCGGCGAGAACGCCGCGATGCGTGTCAGTGTCGCGGCGGTGACCGGCCCCGCCATGCGCGTTGCCGCCAGAGTGTAGGCCTGTCGCGGCGGCATGCCTTCGCTCATCCGCCGCTCGGCAAACTCGGCCACGATGATCGCGTCGTCGACCAGCATGCCGACGGCGAGGATGAGGCTGAACAGGGCGACGATGTTGAGCGTCAGGCCGGCCAGGTGCAGTCCCAGAATCCCGGCAAGGAATGACGCCGGAATGGCGATGCCGACGAAGATCGAGGCGCGCCCGCCGAGAACAAAGAGAATGATGACGACCACCAGCAGCACAGCCGTCACGACGCTGTTCTGCAAGTCGGTGATCAGCTGGACGATCGTCTTCGACTCGTCCTGGATGAAGCCGACGTGAACCGTCGCCGGCCAGGTCTTCTGCAATTCGGCCATGGCGGCCTTGGCGCCCTGGACGGTCTGGATAACGTTGGCGCCTGTCCGCTTCTTGACCTCGAGGGCCAGCGCCGAGCGCCCGTTGACCCGTGTAACGGTCGTGGCGTCCTTGAACGTTGGCCTGATCTCGGCGACGTCGCCGAGCGTCACCGTCGCCGAAGACGATGCCGCGATCGGAATGTTGAGGACATCTTCGGGGCGCTCGATCAGGGCCGGAACCTTCACGGCGAACCGGCCGGACTCGCCCTCCAGCGCGCCGGCGGCAACAAGGCTGTTGTTCGCCGAAGCCACGCCGACGAACTGGGCGAGGTTCACGCCGTAGCTCTTGAGCAGCATCGGCTCGGCGATGATTTCGACCACCTCATCGCGGGCGCCGATCACGTCCGCCGAAAGGACGCCCGGAACCTGCTCGATCGCTCGCTCGGCCTGCCGGGCAAAACTTGCCAGCGTCCGCTCCGAGAGGTCGCCGGACAGGGTTACGGTGACGACCGGGAAAAGGCTCACATTGACTTCAAAGACGCCGGGCTCGTCGGCATCGGCCGGCAGGTCGCGTTTGGCGTCGTCCACCTTGGCGCGGACGTCTTGCACCGCGACGTCCGAGTCAAACCCCGCCTCGAACTCAAGAAGCACATAGGCGCCGCCCTCAAACGCGGCCGCCCGCATCTCTTTGACGTTGGTCACCGTCTTGAGCGAGGTCTCAAGCGGCCGCACCAGCAGCCGTTCGGCGTCCTCCGGCGAAATGCCGCGCTGCGAGAGCTGAACGTAGATGATCGGAATGGCGACGTCGGGGCTCGCCTCCTTGGGGATCGTCACATACGAGATCGCGCCGGCGACCAGCAGAAACACCAGCACCGAAAGCGTCAACCTGGCGTGGCTGACCGCAAAGTCGACGATACGGCCGATCATGCCGGTGGTACCGGCTTGGCTTCAGCCTGGGCCGCCGAAACCGCCTCGACGGCGTCCCCTTCCTTGACGAAATCCTGGCCGACGACGATCACGCGCGACGACGAATCAAGGCCGGTCACCCAGACATTCTCACGCCCGTCGTCGACAAGTTGCACCGCCTTGAACTGGACCTGGCTCTTGCCGTCGGCGACGCGCACGCCGAGCACGCCAGCGTCGGAAAATACCAGCGCCGAGCGCGGCACCGAAGTCGCCTCTACCGGCTCCAGGCTCACCGCCATCTCGCAGCTCACCCCGTCGGGGATCTGGGCGTTCGGGTTCGTCATCGTCGCCTCGACCCGATAAGTGCGCGTCGACTTGTCGCCGCTGAGGCCGATGAAGCTGATCTTTCCCTCGACCGACGCGTTGTCGATAAACCGCACGGACGCAAGCTGGCCGGGCTTCAGCCAGCCACGGCGCGCTTCGCTCACGGCGCCAACCGCCAGCATTGGATCGGGCCCGATGACTTCGGCAACGTCGCTCCCCGCCATGACCGCCTGGCCGACCTGGATCGGCACCTTGTCGACCATGCCGTCGACCGGCGAGCGGACCATCATCTTCTGCTCTTCCGCCTCGGCGGCGGCAAAGACGGCTTCGGCCGCAGCGACCGCCGCCTCGATCACCGGCAAGTCGTTGCGCGGTTGGTCGCCCCGGTCGATGAGGCGCTTCTTGGCGTTGTATTCGGCTTTCCGCTGTTCGAGGACCGCCTTGGCCTGGGCCACCGAAGCCATGCGGCCCTCGTCGGAGATCGTGGCTATCGTGTCGCCCGACTTGACGATGCTGCCACGCTTTACCTTCAGTTCGGTGACGACGCCGGCGCCGCGCGCCGAGGCGATGGCGCGCTGATCGGCTTCGGTGACGCAGGATAACAGCACCTGGCGTTCGTGCCGCTGGGCGATGGCCGTCGTCACCGCCACCTTCTGCAGGGGCACTTGCGGCATTTCCTCGGCGGCGGGTGTGCTGGCTGCGGCAGTAGCGGTCTCCGCGGACTGCTCGCCCTCGTGGGGCAGCAGCAGACCCGACCCTATCCACGCACCGGCACCGAGAACCAGCAGCACGGCAATGATACGGCTTGGCTTGAAAATTGCCGATGCCATCGTCAGTTCACCCGTTTGAACCAAAAGAGCCCCCGCGGGGCCCATCTTGCGGCGCATATATAGCTATCGCATTACAAAGCTGTAAGCGAGAACCAAACGCGAACGCGTCGAAATGTAGCTGAGACTCGGAAGGGCGTTTGGGTATCGGCCACGAGACAGCCTGTCAATTCGAGCAAGTGAACCGGGCGCGGCACGCAACGCACGCAGATGGCCGTTTCCTCGGCCGCGCCGTCCTGTCATTATTACTACGAGAGACCACCCGCCATGCGGAGCGGCGGGCTCACAGGGATGCGATGATCAGCTTGGCGGAAGACCGGGGGCAGGATGAACTTGCCGCTCTCATTGAGCGGTCCGCCGGCGGCGACCGGGACTCTTTCCGTCTTCTCTATCAGCGCACCAGCGCGAAACTATTCGCAAGCGTTCGCCGTATCTTGGGCAGTAATGCGGCGGCGGAGGATGCCGTGCAGGAAGCCTATGTCAGGATCTGGAATCGGTCGGGCGACTTCGACCGGGCGTACGGCTCGCCGATCGCCTGGATGACCACCATCGCCCGCCACGCCGCCATCGACATTGTCCGTCGAGGCGCCGAGCGGATATCCGCGTTCTCCGGCGAGCTTGACGACCAGGTTCCTGACCCGCTCGCCGCAGCCGACCGGACGGACGCCGGCGGGGCGCTCACGTCCTGCCTGGAAAAACTCGACGCCGACCGCCGTGGCATGGTGCTCCTTGCCTATTGCTACGGCTGGAGCCGGGAGGAGCTGTCGCGCCGTTTCGACAAGCCGGTGGCGACGGTAAAAACCGTTCTCCGCCGCAGCCTCATCGTCTTGAAGGAATGCCTCGGTGACTGAGCGCGACGACATAGAGGCCCTGGCGGCCGAATATGTGCTCGGCACCCTCGACGCCGGGGAGCGGAGCGCCGCCGAAGCGCGCCTCGCCGCCGACATGTCTTTCCGTGCCGCCGTCGCCGCCTGGGAACGCCGCTTGCAGCCACTCGCCGACGCGCTGCCGCCGGTGGAACCGCCTGCCGACCTCTTCCACCGTATCGCCCCGCGCATCGCCGCCGCGCCGTCGGCGATCGCCGGCATCGCGTTCGCCGGCGGCGATGTCGTCGCGCTCCGCCGCTCGGTCCGCCGCTGG
>JBDTLN010000313.1:0-3631 GCA_039934795.1 Bauldia sp.
CGAAGCAGCTTTCCGGCGGCCAGCGCCAGCGCGTCGCCATCGGCCGCGCCATCGTCCGCGACCCGAAGGTCTTCCTGTTCGACGAGCCGCTCTCCAATCTCGATGCGGCGCTCCGCGTTGCGACACGCATCGAGATCAACAAGCTGCATGAGAGCATGCCCAACGTGACGATGATCTACGTCACCCACGACCAGGTCGAGGCGATGACGCTGGCCGACCGCATCGTCGTGCTCAACGCCGGCCTCGTCGAGCAGGTCGGCGCGCCGATGGAGCTTTACGAGCGGCCGGCGAACCTCTTTGTCGCGCGCTTCATCGGCTCGCCGTCGATGAACACCGTTCCCTGCGTGATCGAGGCCGGCGGCGGCGAGCCACGCGTCAAGCCCTTCAACTGCGCCTCGACGCGGGTGATGGCGACGATTCCCGACAGCGCCGTCGGCAAGAAGGGCACCTTCGGCGTGCGGCCCGAGGACCTGACCCTGACCACCGGCGAAGACGCGATCTTTACCGGCAAGATCGATATCGTCGAGCACCTCGGCGAGGTGACGCAGTTCTATATCGAAAGCGGCGATCCGGACCACCCGATCGTCGCCAAGCTCGACGGCAACGTCCTGATCGAAAAGGGCGCGACGGTCGGTCTGACCGCGCCAATCGACAAGCTGCACGTTTTCGACGAGCAGGGGAACGCGTTCCCCGACCGGCAGGCCTGACCGGCTTTTCGCGGCCAGTCAGGGGACGGAATTCCAAGGCCTGTCGATCAGGCGGAAATCGGCATCCTCATCCGGCTGGAATGTTCACGTTCAAATGGAACAGGTTGTCCGGATCGTACTGCTTCTTCAGCCGCCGCAGGCGTGCCAGGTTGGGTCCGTATGCCGCCGCGGCCGCTCCGCCGGCGTCTTCATCGGCGCCTAAGTAGTTCATGTAGCGGCGCGCCCCGACGAAAGGCTCCACTGCGGCGAACGTCTCCCGGCACCAGGCGATCGTCGCGGAACCCTGAGCCGGATCCATCCACTGCCCGAGGGCGAGCGTGTTGAAGCCATCGTTGCGAAGGGCGTAGGCCGTCGCATCGACCGGCACGCGAGAGGCCGCGCCGTGAAAGTTCTCGACCAGGATGGAACTGGTCGGCACCGGGCATTTTTCGAACGCCGAGACCAGGGCGTCGATCGCTGCGTCACTGAGTTCGGGAAGGAACGCCGACTTCCAGTAGTTCAACGCTCCGGACGGAAAACCGGCGTCGAGCATGCCGTTCAGCGCGCCGTAGGGGATCGGGCCGATCGCGTCCATGACCACGGTGCCAAAGGTTCGTATTCTCGCCGCGGCCGCTTGACCGTCTGCGGCAGCGCCACAATGGCAGGCGGCGACCGCGGCGATCTTGTTGCCGGATCCATCAGGCGCCGAAGCCAACGTCGCGACGAGCATCAACTCATCGGGCGCGTCGGCCGCCATGTCGCGGAATCCGCGCAAGACCTGCCGGGCTTCCGGGAACGGAAAGGCCACCAGACCGCCGATGACAACGGGCCCGACCGGATGCAGGCGAAATTCGAACGATCCCGCCACGCCGAAATTTCCACCACCGCCGCGCACCGCCCAGAAGAGATCGGCGTGATCATCGGCGCTGGCGCGGACGACCGAGCCGTCGGCGAGCACCAAGTTCACCGCCAGCAGGTTGTCGAGCGCGAGGCCGTACTTGGCCATCAGCCAGCCAATGCCACCGCCGAGCGTCAAACCGGCGACGCCGGTGGTGCCGATCACGCCGCCGGTCGTGGCGAGACCATGCAGTTGGGCTTCGCGGTTGAACTCCTTCCAGTTAACGCCGCCTTCTACGATTGCTGTCCGGTCGGCGGCGTTCACATGCACGCTTTTCATCAGCGACAAATCGATCATCAGCCCGTCGTCGACGATCGCGCGGCCGGCAACGTTGTGGCCACCACCGCGCACTGCGATTTCAAGTCCGTGCGTGCGGGCGAAGCGCACCGCGTCGGCGATGTCGGCCAATCCGCGGCAGCGCGCGATCAGCGCCGGCCGTTTGTCGACGAGGCCATTGTGGATCTTTCGTGCATCGTCATATGAAGAGTCACCTGGCTGGATGAGTTGGCCAAGGAACGTCTTGGCGAATTCTGCCACCGCTTCCATTGCGTTTCTCCTGTCCCCAGTGTTGCTTTCCCGAGCAAACCTAACAGAAAATGAGCCAGATCGCATTTCCCGCCGCCGGCCGGAAACGAGAATGGCGTTCCCGAAGCACGTCCCTGGCGCCGGCTCCCTCGACAGCGGGGAGCAAAGCGTTCCGCCCGACGCTCGCCTGAGCTGCGGCCGGCAGGGGCGATTTGCTCGGGACGGGGCGGAGGCGGAAAAAGGCTCTCAGGATCGCGGCAGCCGGGCAATTCGCGTTGCGTCGCGCGCCAAGCCTCTGAGGTGAAATCTTTTTCTCCGGCGGTTCAACAGTTTGGAACTGTTGTCGTCGTTCCAAAAGCCAAGACTCTCTAAATCATTTGGGCAGAGAACAACGCACGCCCGAGCCCGGTCAGGCCGGGTTCTGTGCTTGGGAGAGTTTTCGATGCCGGTGAACGAGCGCAAACTCGCCGTGTTTCCCGCCTTCCACAAGGTGGCGGGGCGGCGCGTGGTTGTCGTCGGCGGTGGCGCGGAGGCTGCCGCCAAGATCCGCCTTCTTGCGGAGACGAAGGCCGAGATCGTCGTTTTCGCCAGGAGCCTCGACAAGGAAACCGGTGTCGACCTGATCGCCGCTCATGCCGATTGGCGCGGCGCCTGGCCGGCCGCCGCCGACATCGCCGGCGCGGCGCTGGTCTTCACTGCAACCGGCTCCGAGGAAAGCGACCGCGAAGTCTGCGCGCTGGCGCGCGAGGCAGGCGTTCCGATCAACGTCGTCGACCGGCCCGAGCTTTGCGACTTCTATACCCCGGCGCTGGTCAACCGCGCGCCGCTCGCCGTTGCCATCGCCAGCGAGGGCGTCGCGCCGGTGCTGTCGCGCCACGTGCGGGCGCGGATCGAGACGCTGCTGGCGCCGTCGCTTGGCGACCTTGCCGATCTCGCCGAGCGGCTGCGCGGCAAGGTGCGCGCCGCGCTGTCGAGCACCGCCGAACGCCGCCGCTACTGGGCGCAGTTCTTCTCCGGCATCGTCGCCGAGAAGGTCTATGCCGGCGAGATCGCCGCCGCCGAGCGCGAGGCGCTGCAGGCGCTGGAGATCGACACGTTCCGCGCCGGCCACGTCTCGCTGGTCGGGGCCGGGCCGGGAGCCGAGGACCTGCTGACGCTGCGCGCTCAGCGGGCGCTCCAGGAGGCCGATGTCATCGTCTATGACCGGCTCGTGCCGGAGGCGATCGTCACCCAGGGCCGTCGCGACGCGCGCCGCTTCTATGTCGGCAAACAGCGCGACAATCACTCGGTGTCGCAGGACGAAATCAACGCGCTGCTGATCGCCGAAGCGCGCCTCGGCAACCGCGTCGTTCGCCTGAAGTCCGGCGACCCGCTGATCTTCGGCCGCGCCGGCGAGGAGATGGCGGCGCTGCGCGCGGCCGGCATTTCCTTCGACGTGGTGCCGGGCATCACAGCGGCCTTCGCCGCCGCCGCCGAGGCCGAGATTCCGCTGACGCTCCGCGATGGGTCCTCGGCACTGGTG
>JBDTLN010000314.1:0-3627 GCA_039934795.1 Bauldia sp.
CAATGACTGGGTTGGGCGGGTGCTCAGCGTCGTGACGCTGACCCCCTACGATCACTGGCGGCACACCCATGCCATCCATCACGCCGGCATGGGCAACCTCGAACGGCGCGGCATCGGCGACATCCGCACCCTGACCGTTGCCGAATACCAGGCGCTCGGCCCCGGATCGCGGTTCCTCTATCGCCTCTACCGCCACCCGCTGGTTCTGTTCGGCGTCGGTCCGGCGTTTTTGTTCCTTCTCCAGAACCGCGTGCCGACCAGCATGGCCGGCGCGGGATGGCGGGTCTGGATCGGCCCGATGGCGACTAACCTGGCGACGCTGGCCCTTGCCGCGCTCCTTGTCTGGCTTGTCGGGCCGGGCGCATTCTTCGCCGTCCAGCTGCCGGTGGCGTTGCTCGCCGCCTCGCTCGGCGTGTGGCTCTTCTACGTGCAGCACCAGTTCGAGGAAACGTCCTGGGAACACGATGCGGACTGGAAGCATCCGGACGCATCGCTGCACGGCAGCTCCTACTACGACCTGCCCCAGCCGCTCCGCTGGTTCACCGCCAATATCGGCGTTCATCACGTCCATCATCTCAACAGCCGCATTCCGTTCTACCGGTTGCCGGAGGTGCTGCGCCTGCACCCCGAACTGAAGACGATCGGACGGATGACACTGCTGGAGAGCTTGCGCTGCGTCCCGCTGGTGCTTTGGGACCAACGCCGCAAGCGCCTGATCTCCTTCCGCCAGATGCGGCTGAACGCGGCCGCCGACGGGTTGCGGCCCGACGCGGCGGGCGACTCGGGGCTCAATCTGTTCGCGGGCCGGTTGCTGTAACCATAGATCGTGCGTACCAGCGGCGAAATAACTCGGCCGTGACGCGCAGATTTCGTCTGAAATTCTTCCGAATCGCCATTGTATTATTCAGAAAAAGTCCTATTTCTCTGCGCACACCAGATTCCGAAACATTTGTTCAAGGCGAACGATAATCGCCGGGGATGCCACATGTCCGATCACAAATACAGAATTGGCCTCACCATAAATTACAAGAGCTACCAGCGAGCCCGTGCCGCGGCTCCGGGTCAGTACCAGATCGTCGGCCACCGGCCCCCGGAGGACGGCGAGCCGTCCTATCGCATCAAAAGCGACCTCGAACGCCACGATCGGATCGCACGCGAAAGCGAGCTGGCATGGATCAGCTAACCCGGCCCTCGGCCCCGCTGGCGAACCGTCGGAAGCGCCCTTCCTTCGGCGGGAGCGGCATGGCGGCACTGACCGAGCTTGAGCGCAATCCGGTGGCGCTGGTCGTCGATGACGGCGACGGCAAGCACAACATCTCCGCCGAACGCGGCAAGGCCGGCAAGGTCTGGCTCACCTGCCAATGCCATCAAAGCGTCGCGGACGGCTGGTGCCGGCACCGCCTCGACCTTCTCTGTTCCCGTTTCGACGCGGCGCCGGAGGCCGATGCAACGACACGCCGGGCGTTTCTGCAGATCGTCACCGGCACGCCGCTTGGCGAGGCCGGTCTCAACCTCGACCGTTCGCTGAAGGCTTTCGACGCATGCCTCACGGCATTCGATGAAGGCCGGCCGACGCCGGTTGTCGGCGAGGATCTCGGCAAGTTCACCGATCTGGTTTCCGACCTTGCGGCTTGCGCCAGCGAACTCGAGGATGCTCTCGGAACGATGCGGCGCCTGCTTGAGCGCTGATCGCCTCGCCGCAAGCCTTTTAATCCGCTACTGACGTAGTCACACTGCCGCCTCGGCGCTCTTGCCGACGCCGAAAAAGGAACATGCCGTGCAAGTGCTCGTCCGCGACAACAATGTTGACCAGGCGCTCAAGGTCCTGAAAAAGAAGATGCAGCGCGAGGGCATTTTTCGCGAACTGAAAGCCAAGCGGTTTTACGAAAAGCCTTCCGAGAAGCGGGCGCGCCAGAAGAGTGAAGCCGTCCGACGGTCGCGGAAGCTGGCGCGAAAGAAGGCGCAGCGCGAAGGGCTCATTCCGACGCCGCCGCGCCCGACCACCGGCTTTGGCGCAAGCGCGCGACCGGCACGACCGGGCATGCGATAGGTGGTCCGCCTCCTGGCGGCCTTCGCTTTTACGGCGATCCTGACATCCCTGCCGGCCACGGCCGGCGAATGCTTTCGGTTCGGCGCGGTCGTGACGCTGAGCGGCCATTATGCCGCCGCGGTGCTGCCGGGCGTCGACGGAATTGTCCGCGACCTCAGGACGGATGCCGGGCGGCGGGCCGATGTGCTCACGCTCGACGCGCCGCTTTGCGTGGATGCGGACGTGCTCAGCACCGGTGTTCCGGCGGCAATGTCGGTTCAGGTGCATTGCCCCGTGAAGGACGTACCGGACGGTAGCGCGCTTTCGCTGACCGGCCGGCTGGTTGGCGCCCGCCTTGGCAACGGACACACGCCTGTATTGCTCGTGTGCGGCTAATGCCGTCTCGAACGGGGCGGTTGAGGGTGGTGCATGCTGCGTGACCTGACGTCTTCCGGATTCGATGCCGCCCGCAAGGGCGTGGTCCTGTCCGGCCGCGCCGAACGGCGCGAGGTGACCGTGGTCGTCGACCGCGACGCGATCGAGAGTTCATTCCCGAAGATCGGTTCCGCCCTGCAATGCGTGGCTTTCGTCGAGCGGAACCTCGTTCCGTTTCGCGACATGGCCAACGCCAAGCTCCGCGCCGGCCAGAGCGTCACCGTGCCAAAAAGTCACGATCGGCCGCACGGCGATCTCCTGGTCGAACTGACAGCCACCGACCTCCTCCGGTCGAGGCGCTGGATGACGCCGTAGCGGCGGCTAGCCTCAGGCGATCCAGAACGCAAACGCGCGGCAGCCGGGCGGCTCGTTGAGCGAGCGCCCGGCGCCGTGTCCCGTGGTCTACCGCCCGTACGGGGCGGTTCGCTAAGGGAGGAGAAATGGTGCGGTACGCAATTACCTATCCGCAGTTCTGAAGGTAGCGCACGATGGTTAGCGGAGAGTGAACGCGAGAAGTTTTCTGCCTGGAAAAAGGACGCCGGCCTATCGGCCCGGCTTTTTTCACGCCCTTTGCAGGAGTGCCCCGAACTCTTCCAGCATCAGGCGGAGTTCGAGGTCGCGGAAGGCGATGAAGGCGCGCGTGATCCAGGCGAAGAGGCCGGTCGGAAACTCGGCGTGTTTCTCCACATATTCGGCGAACGAGAAATTCGGGCGGTCGATGACCCCGGCGAGCATTGGCGACAGCGCCGGGATGCGGAGTGGCATCGCGCCGACTTCGAGGATCGGAAAGTCGTCGAAGCCGTAGCTGCCGAGGCCCTCGTTGTGGACCTGGACGAGGGTTGCCTTCGGGAAGCGGGCGTATAGCCGCTCATAGGCCTCGGCGGAGCGCGCATGGTTCTCGCAGAGGAAGCAGATGATCGTGTCAATGCCGCGAACCCGCGCCTCGGCGACGAAATCGATCTCCGCCATCAGGTCAAAGAAGCTGTGGAAAAGCTCCGGTGCGAGGTCGACGACTTTCGGCCTTCCGTCGCCGACGATCAGCCGGTCGAACAACGCCATCTGGTTCATCGTCTCGCCGATCGCGGCCCGCGTCGTAACCTCGGGCAGGCACGCCGCGAGGACCGGATCGTCGGGGTTGGCGTCGAAGGCGAGGGGACGCCTGC
>JBDTLN010000315.1:0-3627 GCA_039934795.1 Bauldia sp.
TGATGTGGCTGTCGATGGTGCGATCGTCGACATAGACCTGGTCGTCATAGGCGGCATCCATCAGCGCGTTGCGGCTCTTGACCACGCCCGGCCGGTGGGCGAGGGCGAAGAGGATGAGGAACTCGGTCACGGTCAGCGTCACCGGCTGGGCGTTCCAGGTGCAGGTATGGCGCTCCTGGTCCATCGAAAGAGCGCCGCGATCGAGGTTGCGCGAGGCCTCGGCGACCTTCTTCTCGCCGGCGTCGCGCGGCTGGAAGCGGCGCAGCACCGCCTTGACCCGCTCGACGAGCAGGCGCTGGGAAAAGGGCTTCTTGATGAAATCGTCGGCGCCCATCTTGAGCCCGAACAATTCGTCGATCTCGTCGTCCTTGGAGGTGAGGAAGATGACCGGCAGGTCGGTGCGCTGGCGCAGGCGCCGGAGCAGTTCCATGCCGTCCATGCGCGGCATCTTGATGTCGAGGATGGCAAGATCGGGCAGGCCGGTCTGGAAGCCGTCGAGGGCCGACGCCCCGTCCGTATAGGTCAGCACGCGATAGCCTTCCGACTCGAGGGCAATCGAGACCGAGGCCAGGATATTTCGATCGTCGTCGACGAGTGCGACCGTCGGCATGGGCAAATCTCCGGGTTACGCGTGACAACTCAAATTGTGGCGAACCCGCCTTTGGCCCTGTCAATGCGCGCAAATTGTGGCGGCTACCCTAGCCTATCCTGCGGACAAGCGCCAATTTCCCTGACGAATCAAGGTGGAACGGGATTGCGCCCGCCGGTCCAAAATCGCCAGTAGTGCTCAAACCATCGGCACGCGAGAGCCCGAGCCTGGATAGATTCAATCCAAGATTGAATCCGAAATTCTCTTCGCTCTTCCGCCTTGTCAGCAATTTATTACGAATGGCGGGAGCAGACTACGCGACTTCGCCGGAATGAATCTGGCACGGCTGAAAGAGGATGGCGATGAACGCCTCTTGGCACGACCTCCTCGCTAACCTCGGGGTCCTGGCGGTCTTCCTCTCGGTCTGGACGCATCTGCGGGACCGTTTGAACGACTTGTCGCCGCGCTTGCGAGTCGGCGCGCTGGCACTGCTGACGAGCTGCGGGGTGCTCGCCCTCATGCTGCTGCCGTTCGAGATTCAGGACGGCATATTCGCCGATCTACGGTCTACTCTGATTGCCCTTTCGGGCTTCTTCGGCGGCCCGATCGTCGGCGTCATCACGGGTCTGGTCGCCGGTGCCTACCGAATGTGGCTGGGCGGAGCCGGATGGTGGGCCGGTATCATTGGCATCGGGACGGCCACCCTGATCGGGACGATCGGGCATTTCGTCGTGCGGACGAGAGGTCCGCGGCGCGCCGATGTCGTCATTCTTGCCGCCGCCGTCGCCGCGGCGGGTGTACTGGGGTTCTTTTTGCTGCCGCAGGCAATGTGGGCGACCATCATTCCCGAGGTCGGACTGCCGATAGCAACGCTGGTATTCGTGTCGACGGTCCTTGCCGGGTTCGCCATGATCCAGGAGATGCGCCGCGCCGAGGCAGCGGAGGCGAACCTCATGTATCGCGCCGTCTTCGACGCACTGCCCGATCCGCTCAACGCCAAGGACGCTTCAGGAAAGTTCCTCGCCGCCAATCCGGCTACCGCGGCCCTGATGCTGGCCGGAACCGCCGACGCGCTCATCGGTCGGACAGACTTCGACTTCTATCCTGTCGAAACCGCGCGGCACTTCCGCGACGATGAAATCAGGATCATGGCGGCGGGAGTCGCGACGGCCATCGAGCAGCGGCTCGTCCACCGCGATGGCACAAACGGCTGGCTTTCGACGTTGAAGGCGCCGTTGCGGAATCACCGGGGCGAGATCGTCGGCCTCCTTACCCTCAACCGCGACATCACCGACCGCAAGCGCCTCGAGGACGAGATCGCCGAAAGCCGGAACCGGCTGTCGGATGCTCTCGCCAACATGGCCGACGGACTTGTCCTGTTCGACCGCGACCGGCGACTGGTCTTCTGCAATGAGCAATACCTCGCGCTTTTTCCGAAGACCGCCGACGTGCGCGTGCCTGGCGCCAGGCTGAGGGATATCCTGCTGCTGTCACTGGCGCGGGGAGAACAGGCCGGCGTCGAGAACGGCGAAGCGGAGCAGTGGATCCAGGCGGTCTACGCTGCCATGGACGCGCTCGGCGATCGCGAAATTCAGACCCAGGACGGCCGCTGGCTTCACGCCCGCATCAGACCGACGGCCGACGGTGGCGCGCTGTCGCTGATGTCCGACATTACCGCGGCCAAATCGGCGGCGCGGGCCCTCGCTCAAATGAATGAGCGCCTCGAAACGCTGGCCAGGACCGATGGCCTCACCGGCCTGGTCAATCGCCGGTCATTCGACGAGACCCTCGTCAGGGAAGTCGGGCGCGCCGCCCGGCACGGTACGTCGGTCGGCCTCATCCTCGTGGATATCGACAAGTTCAAGCCATTCAATGACACCTACGGTCATCCAGCCGGCGACGAGTGTCTGCGCGCGGTGAGCAAATGCTTCCGCGAGACGCTGAAGCGGCCCGGCGACCTGGTGGCACGCTACGGCGGCGAGGAACTCGCGGCTCTCCTTCCCGATACGACATGCGATGGCGCAATTCAGGTTGGCGAAGCCGTGCGTGCGGCGGTGCGCGATTTGAACATTGTTCATGCCGGGAGCGAAAAGGGCGCCGTCACGGTCAGCATAGGCGTCTCCGCGTTCGAGCAGCCCGATATCGGCGGGCATGACCTGCTCCTGAAGCGCGCCGACGAGGCACTGTACGCGGCCAAGGCAGCGGGCCGCGATTGCGTTCGCAGCTGGCGGCCGCCGGTTCGGATCGCGCCTCTCCGTAAAGTGGTCGGCTCACGCTAGAACCGCAGCTTCCCGGGCTTGCTTGCCGGGGACGCATCGTGCCTATACTCGGCTCAACCTCATAGGCTAGCCCGGCAGCCGCCCGGTGGCCGGACGGATCGAAATCGATCCTGAAACGAAAAGCCGGCAGGCGCCGGAACTGGCGGCCCAACGATGACTCTCCGCACGCGCATGGGAAAACCCGGCACGGAACCGTTCTTCCCGATCCCGGCGGCCCGCCGGGTATTGCGGATCGCGGCGACCAGATCGCTGGCGACCCTCGACACGGACGGATTTCCGTTCGCCTCCCTGGTGACGGTGGCGACGAGCCCGGCGGGCGAGCCGCTGTTCCTCCTCTCCGACCTCGCGGTCCACACCCGCAACCTCAAGCGCGACGCGCGCGCCTCGGTGCTGCTCGTGGCGCCCGGCGGCGAGACCGGCGATCCGCTCGCCGGCGCCCGGCTGTCGGTGACCGGCCATCTCGTCCGCGACGATACGGCCGAGGCGAGGCGGCGTTTCCTCGCGCACCACGCCGAATCCGCCAATCTCGCCGGGTTCGGTGATTTCAACTTCTACCGGCTGGACGTTGCCCGGTGCCATCTCGTCGCCGGGTTCGGGCGCATCGTCGACCTGCAGCGCGACGAGCTTCTCGTCGACCTCTCCGATTGCGGGCCGCTCGTCGAGGCGGAGGCCGGCGCTGTCGAGCACATGAACGACGACCATGCCGAGGCGCTGTCGCTCTACGCGACGAAGCTCCTCGGCATGCCGGCCGGCGCCTGG
>JBDTLN010000316.1:0-3623 GCA_039934795.1 Bauldia sp.
CAGCCGCGTGAACCAGTAGGCACTGAGCCCCAAAACAATGGTGGCGACGATAGCGGCCATGATCCCGAAGGTGGGGACTACGGTGACCACGACAATGACGGCGGCAGCGGCGAGGGCCGCGAGCATCGCCCTGTCATCGGGCGAACCGGCGCTCTCGGACAGGCCGCCGAGACGGGCCGCTGGCAGGCCGTGCCAGAGGCGAACCATGGCCGCCCGCGATGCCGCCTCGGCAGCGACCAGGCCAAGTGCGGCGGACCAGGCTCCCGCCTCGGCAAGGGAAGACAAGGCCGCGACGCGAAAGAGCACCGAGAAGACGAGCGCCAGGGCGCCGTAAGCACCAATCCGGCTGTCGTCCATGATGGCGAGCTTCTGTTCGGCGCTGCGGCCGCCGCCAAACCCGTCGGCGGTGTCGGTGAGGCCATCCTCATGGAGGCCGCCGGTGAGGAGACAGGTCGCGGCCACCGCGAGCAACGCGGCCAGAACAGGCGATTCGCCCAGCCACGTCGCAACCAGGAGCACGGCACCGCCGACGATCCCGACGATCCCGCCGATGACGGGGAAAACTCGCGCTGCGCGGCCGAGATCGGGCGCATCACGGTCCTGCATCCGCCCGAAGGGCAGTGGCGGCAGACGCGTGAGGAAGGCCAGAGCCGGCCTCAGATCATCGAAGAAGCCGCCAATCGTGGCGTCCCGCTCGTCCGTCGTCATTTCCCGTCCCGCCGGCGCCTTGCGGCCCCTGTCATGGTGGTTATAGAACCTTCGCCACCGCCGGGCCAAGAAAAGGCGCAACAGGAACATCGCATGCGCGCTTCGGCGACAGCTATGCCTTTCGACGATATCCGCGCTCTCATCGCCGGCATGCCGGGACCCGACGAGGAAGCGGTCGCGAAGGTCCGGGCCCGTGACGCGGTTCTCACCAAGCCGGCAGGCTCGCTCGGCCGCCTCGAGCAAATCGTCGAATGGCTCGCCGCGTGGCAAGGCCGCGCTCCGCCGGCGGTCAACCGGCCGCTTGTCGCGATCTTCGCTGGCAATCACGGCGTTGTGGCGCACGGCGTTTCGGCATTTCCGCCCACTGTCACCCGGCAGATGGTCGACAATTTCGCCGCCGGCGGCGCCGCCATCAACCAGATTTGCCTCGCCAACGATCTCGGCCTGAAGGTCTACGACCTCGCCCTCGACCTTCCGACCGGGGACATCGCCACCGGCCCGGCGATGGAGGAAGCCGCCTGCGCCGGCACCATGGCGTTCGGCATGGAAGCGATCGCCGGCGGGGTCGATCTCCTCTGCATCGGCGAAATGGGCATCGGCAACACCACGATCGCAGCGGCGATCTTCAACGGCCTCTTCGGTGGACCGCCGGCGGACTGGGCGGGACCCGGAACGGGAGTCGACGGCGAGGGCATCGAGCGCAAGCGCCGTGCCGTGAGCGCCGCGCTGGCCTGTCACGCCGGCAATCTCGATGACCCGCTTGAGGTCCTCCGCCGCCTCGGCGGCCGCGAAATCGCCGCCATGGCCGGTGCAATCCTGGCGGCCCGCATGGGCCAGGTGCCGGTCATCGTTGACGGCTATGTCGCGACTGCCGCGGCGGCGGTGCTGTACAAGCTCGACGAAAAGTCCCTCGACCATTGCCTCTTCGGCCACGTCTCGGCCGAGCCGGGGCATCGCCGTGCGCTGGAGCGGATGGGGAAGACCGCGCTTCTCGATCTCGGCATGCGCCTCGGCGAGGGAACCGGCGCCGCGCTTGCCGCCGGGATCGTCAAGGCCGCCGCCCGCGCCCATGCCGGAATGGCGACATTCGCCGAGGCAGCCGTGTCGGGAAAGATCGGCTAGCCAACCCGCAGCCAGTTGCGCGTCGCCTTGATCAGCGGGTCGCGTGCGGGTGGTGGCTCGCGATCCATGGGCGGCAGCGCCTGCATGACGCGAATGCGGGGGAACGCGGCAATCGCCTCGGTGCCTTCGCGCAGCTTCGATTTGAGCTCGAAGGTTCCGCCGTGCATCCGCATCAGCGCCTGGACAATGGGCAAGCCGAGACCGGCGCCCTGCTCGGCGCTCTTGATGGCGATGGAGCCCTGACCGAAGGTCGAGAGGACGATGGGAATCTCTTCCGGGGGGATGCCGGGTCCGTTGTCGCGTACCGTCACGTACTGGCCGCCGCCTGCGGTCCAGCCGACCTTCAGCAGAATCTCTCCGCCGCTCGGCGTGAACTTGATGGCGTTGGAGAGGAGGTTGAGCACGACCTGCCGCACGGCCCTTTCGTCCGCCCAGAGGCGCGGCATGCTTCTGTCGATCTGCTCGACCACGACGATGCCCTTGCCGCGGGCTCGCAGTTGCAGGAGGTGGCTGCATTCCTGGACGACGCTGGCGAGATTGACCGGCTCTTCCGAAAGCTCCTGCCTGCCGGCCTCGATGCGCGAAAGGTCGAGGATCTCGTTGATGAGATTGAGCAGATGCTGGCCGCTGGAATGGATGTCGCCGACGTAGTCCTTGTAGGCCTCGTTCTCCATCGGGCCGAGCACCCCGTTCATCATGATCTCGGAGAAGCCGAGGATGGCGTTGAGCGGCGTGCGCAACTCGTGGCTCATCGTGGCGAGAAAGCGCGACTTGGCGAGATTGGCCTCCTCGGCCCGGCGGCGGGATTCGTCGGAGATCGATTTGGCCGTGCCGAGCTCGGCGATGAGGAGGTCCTTTTCGGCGCGATACCCGATCATGGTCAGGGTCGCGAGTCGGAGCCGCGACCCGATGATCAGGAAGAAGAATTGGGCGCCGAGCGCCATCGCTGCCAACGCGATGAACTGGAGGTCTCCACGGCTGGCGAAAAATGCGACGAGGACGATGGTGATTGGCGCCGTTCCGGCAACGGCCGCCACTGGCAGGGTCGAGGCAAGCGAAGTGATCGCCGAGACGACGATGAGCATGGTGGCGAACTGGAAAATCTCAAGCCCCGAGACGGATCGGGCGAAGAGCGGCACGATGACCAGGAGCGACGCCCAGGCTACGCCTCCGACAAACTCGGCAAGGGCGAACCGGCGCGTCCATACGGGCGTCGCCACCTCCGCCTCGGCGAGTCTGGAGAAGCGCTGGCAGAGAACCAGCATCACGAAATGGGCCGACAAGACGACAAGAGCCCAGACTGCGATGCGCTGCAGATCGACCCAGAGCAGCGACGCGCCGGCAAAGATCGCGATCAGGAACGGCAGCGCATAGGCCGCGTTCAACCGGTTGCGGGCAAAGGCGAGTGTCAATTCGTAGTCGAACGGCGGACGCGTGCCGGCCGACGAACTCAACTGCTCCCTTTGCGAACGGATAGCCCGCGCCACCGAGCGCCGATGGTCCGCCCGCTCGCGATTCACCGCCGTCTTGTTGGTTTCGGTGGCAGTCTGCACGCCGATCCTCAATGCCGGGCTGCGCGTATCAATGTGACGGCCGCGCCCTCGTAAAGTGATCGGTAAGGCTTAATTTCACGCTGCAGATCATGGTTAAAGCTTCTCGCAGATGATCCATCGAGCGTTACTTTTCAGCCCCGGAACTGCCTTCGATGAAACTTGAACCCCTTACCGCAAGCTCCTGGGACGATTCTCAATTCGTTAATCGGCGTCAGGCCGAAATCGAGCGCCTGTCCGAAC
>JBDTLN010000317.1:0-3621 GCA_039934795.1 Bauldia sp.
AGCCGGCGCCGCAGATCACGTTCCGCGACCTTCTCGTCCAGCTCGACATCATCCCCGAGGGACCGGAAATCCGGTTGCCCGGCTCGGCTGGCCGCATGAAGGTCAACCGCGGCGGACCGGTTGAGACAGGGCGCGGCTTCGTCCTCCACAGCGCCGATTATTTCATCGAGAACTCGACGCTGCCGATCGACGAGCATGTCTGCCTGACGGCGACTCTCGAGATCCTGAAGGCAATCGCCTTCGGCAACGGGCCGATGAGCGCCATGCTCGCCCTCGGCTACGCCGGCTGGGCGCCGGGACAGCTTGAAAACGAAATCCAGGCGAATGGCTGGCTCCACTGCCCGGCAACGCCGGAGCTGATCTTCGATGCCGATCTCGACGGCAAGTACGGCCGCGTCATGTCGAGCCTTGGCGTCGATCCGGCGAGGCTGTCGGGCGAGGCCGGGCACGCGTAGAGAGAGAGAGAGAGAGAGAGAGCGAAGTGGCGAATAGCGAACAGGGAAACGAGGTAGCAATTTGCTACTCCCTATTCGCCAGCTTTCAGACGCTTCCTCGCGAAAAGAACGAACACCACCAGCAGCGCTCCCGCCAGCCCGAACCAGGTGATGGCGTAACCAAGATGGCTGTTGGGGAATTCGGCGATGGTCTCGCCGCCCTGGGGAAGACCGCCGGGGAGGCTCGGGTCGTAGTCGGCGTCGACGATGTATGGCGCGACCGCCGATGAGGGGAGGATCACCCACGGCTCCCAGGCCTTCGGATCGCGCGAGAACCACTCATTGTCCGAGAAGCCGTCGCCGGGCATGAACCAGCTGCGACCGTGCGGCTGGCGGAGGAGGCCGGTGACGGTGGTCTCGCCCTCGATAAGGCCCTCGGGCCGCTTGGTGCCATATTTCTTCGCCGTCGGCACGAAGCCACGATTGACCCACACGATCCAGCCGGCGTCGGTCTGGAACGGCGTCATCACCTGATAGCCGACGCCGCCGACCGGCCCCTTCGGCTCGGTCAGCGTGTAGATGACGTAAATCTCCTGTGTGTTGATGAAGCGGCCGTGGACGACGACCCGGAGATACTCTTCCCCCGCCAGATCGAGGCTCGGCCAGGTCAACGGCCCGGGCGCCGCCACCGGCCCGGCATGGATCCGCGCCGCAACGCGGGCGATCAACGCTTCCTTCCAGTCGAGACGGTGAACCTGCCAGACGCCGAGCGAGACAAGGATGACGAGGCCGACCAGCGTGGCCAAAGCCGGGGCAATGAGGCGGCGGATCATCTCAGGCCTGGTCGACGCGGCCCTCGGCGGCGCGGTGCTTGTATTGCTGAGCGATCATGAAGCCCTTCAGCGGCCGCAACAGGCCGATGGAGAGACCGAGGACAAGCGGCACCCAGAGGATGACGTGGACCCAATAAGGCGGGCTGATGGTGAACTCGACGACGAGGGCGAGACCCACGACGATGAACCCGACGATCATGATGACGAAGACCGCCGGACCGTCGCCGGCGTCGGCGAAGGAATAGTCGAGGCCGCAATTCTGGCAGTTCGGCTGGAGGTCGAGGAAGCCCTTCCATAGCCGTCCCTCGCCGCAACGCGGGCAGCGACCACGCATGCCGGTCGCCGATGGCGGCAGCGGCGGGTAGAGGGCCTTGTCCTCGATGTTCATGGCTGAAGGCGGGCGCGGCCGGACGATGGAATCGCCCGGCCGCCGCTCTCACTTGTGTATGGCAGCCCCCCAGCCACCCCACACGTAAATGCAGAAGAACAGAAACAACCACACCACGTCAACAAAATGCCAATACCAGGCAGCAGCCTCGAAGCCGAAATGAGCCTTCGGCGTGAAGTCGCCGCGCATGGCGCGGATCAAGCAAACGAGCAGGAAGATCGTGCCGATCAGCACATGGAAGCCGTGGAAGCCGGTCGCCATGAAGAAGGTCGAGCCGTAGATGTTTCCACCGAAGGAGAACGCCGCGTGCGCGTATTCGTAGGCCTGCACGCAGGTGAAGGTGATGCCGAGGATGACGGTCAGAACGAGGCCCCAGACGAGGCTCTTGCGATCGCCGTGGATCAACGCGTGGTGGGCCCAGGTAACCGTCGTGCCGGAGGTCAGGAGGATGAGCGTGTTGAGCAGCGGCAGGTGCCAGGGGTCGAAAACCTCGATGCCCTGCGGCGGCCAATGCCCGCCCGTAAAGGCAACGCGGGCAATCTCGTTCGGCTCGCCGGCCAGCAGGCTGGCGTTGAAGAAGGCCCAGAACCAGGCGACGAAGAACATCACTTCCGAGGCGATGAAGAGGATCATGCCGTAGCGGAGATGAAGCTGGACGACCGGTGTGTGGTCGCCGGCGCGCCCCTCGCGGATGACGTCGCCCCACCAGACGATCATCGTGTAGATGATGCCGAGGAAGCCGGGGATCACCCAGAGGAGCGAAGCCCCGTGCATGAACGAGATGAAGCCGACAGCCGCGGCCAGGGCGGAGACCGCGCCGACGGCCGGCCACGGGCTCGGGTTGACGAGGTGATAGTCGTGATGCTTGGCGTGAGCCTCAGCCATGTGCATGCTCCCGGTGATCTCGTGCGCGGCGACGGGTCATAGCGAACCCCACCCGGCGGCAGTCGTGGTTGCATCGGCGACCGGTCGTGCTGGCGTGGCCGCCGGATAGAAGGTGTAGGAGAGCGTGATCGTGTCGACGCTGTCGAGTTCGTGGTCCTTGACGATGGCCGGATCAACGAAAAAGACGACCGGCATATCGAGCTTTTCGCCCGCCGCGAGCGTCTGCTCGGTGAAGCAGAAGCAGGCGAGCTTGTTGAAATAGGCGCCGGCCTCGCCGGGAGTGACGTTGAAGGCGGCGGTGCCCGAACTCGCGGCGGCGCCACGGTTTTCGGCGCGGAACGCCACCTTGGCGACCTCACCGACCTTGATTGTCACAGAACGCTGCTCGGGGCGGAAGCTCCAGCCAAGGCCATTGGCGATGTTGCTATCGAAGCGGATCGTCACCGTGCGCTGAATGGCGGCGGCCGGACCGACGGTGGCGCGCTGTGTCGTGCCCTGGTAGCCGGTGACCTGACAAAAGATGCGGTAAAGGGGAACGGCGGCGAACGACATGCCGACCATGCCGGCGACGAAGACCACGCAAAGCGCGGCGATGATGCCGTGATTGCGTGCCCGGCCAGCGCTCGCGGACATCAGAGCGGCCGCCCGGCGATGTTGCCGCCGATTCTGACGATGGTGACGGCATAGAAAAGGGCGACGAGGACCGCGAGCGTAACCGCGATCGCCACGGAACGGGCGCGGCGCCGGCGAAGCTGCTTTTCGGTCAGGCGTATGCCGTCTTCGGCCACGGGCAAAACCACCTCGCTCATTGGCCGAACCCGGCGCCTGGAATGCCGTGCTCGACGAGGAGCACGGCGAACAGCATGAACAGGTAGAACATCGAGAAGGCAAAGAGCCGGCGCGCCGGACGCATCACCGTGTCGGATTCCGGCATGCGGAAGACCTGCCAGGCGAGCGCCACGAAAAGCGCGCCGAGGAGCGCAGCGATGACGCCGTAGGCGGGCGTTGCCATGCCGCAAAAAGCCGGCGACAGACCGGCGAGGGCGAGGATCACCGCATAGACGAGAATATGGCGTTTGGT
>JBDTLN010000318.1:0-3619 GCA_039934795.1 Bauldia sp.
CGCCTCTCGTCCTTTTCCAGTCGGCGCCGATCGATCGCGGCGGGCGCTACGCTTGTGCCGCCGCGTTGATGCGCCATGTACGCACCGATTCCTACGGGCGGATGTTCAACAACCGGACGCTCGCGGGTCCGGATCTTGGCCAGGCGACGAAGCGGACGATGCTCTCGCGCTACAAGTTCACGCTCGCCATCGAGAATTCGATCGCGCCCGACTATGTGACCGAGAAGTTCTTCGATCCGCTGCTCGCGGGCTCCGTGCCGGTCTATCGCGGCGCCCCGAACGTGCGGGATTTTTCGCCGGGGCCGAAGTCCTACATCGACGCCAGCGACTTCGGCAGCCCGCGGGATCTCGCCCGCTATCTCAACGACCTCGCCGGAGACGAGACGGCATACGCCGCGTATTTCGCCTGGCGCGACAATCCGGAGAAGGCGTTTCTCGACAAGGTCGCCGCGATCGACGAAGCGCAGATCGCGAGACTCGGGCGGGCTGTGCGTGAGCGGGTCGAGCGGCGCGGCGTGATGCGCCCGAGGACGATCTATCCGTTCTCGCCGGCGCGCCGGCTCTTTCGCAGCCTGGCGCGGTTCAGCCCGACATAGCCTCGATCTCGGCGCGCGGCCGCTCGAGCTCCTTGGCGCCCTTCTTGACCGCCTTCTGCACCTTCTCGAAGGCCCGTACCTCGATCTGGCGGACCCGCTCGCGCGAGACGCCGAACTCGGAAGAGAGATCCTCCAGCGTGATCGGCTCCTCGGCGAGGCGGCGGGCCTCGAAGATGCGCCGTTCGCGGTCATTGAGGACGCCCATGGCGTCCTTGAGCAGCTGGCGGCGGTTGTCGCGCTCCTCGCTCTCGACGAGGCGCTCCTCCTGGCCCGGCGAGTCGTCGACCAGCCAGTCCTGCCACTCGCCCGATTCGGAGTCGGCGCGCAGCGGCGCGTTCAGCGAGGCGTCGCCGCCGAGACGGCGATTCATCGAGATGACGTCGGCTGCGGGCACGCCGAGCTTGGTGGCGATCTGCTCGACCTGATCGGGACGAAGGTCGCCTTCGTCGAGGGCCTGGATTTGGCCCTTGATCTTGCGCAGGTTGAAGAACAGCCGCTTCTGGTTGGCGGTCGTCCCCATCTTGACCAGGCTCCAGGACCGCAGGATGTATTCCTGGATCGCGGCGCGGATCCACCACATGGCGTAGGTGGCGAGGCGAAAGCCCTTTTCCGGCTCGAAACGCTTGACCGCCTGCATCAGGCCGACATTGCCCTCGGAAATGACCTCGCCGATTGGCAGGCCGTAGCCGCGATAACCCATGGCGATCTTGGCGACGAGACGCAGGTGGCTCGTCACCAGGCGATGCGCCGCCTCGCGGTCGCCATGCTCCTTGTAGGTCTTGGCGAACATGTACTCCTCATCCGGTGTGAGGAGCGGAAACTTGCGGATTTCAGTCAGATAACGCGACAGTCCGGCTTCGCCGGAAGCGATTGCTGGCAGGCTGGCTCGGGCCATGCTGGTAGCGCCCTTTCTTTCCCCGATGGTCCCCGGAGAGCCCGGCGGACCTCGCATCGCGGCCCGTTTCGGCCCGCAATGCCCTTGTTATATAGGTACGATCTTGCCGGAAACACGGCCCGTTTCCCCGATTCCAGGTTAAAAAACCGTCAGATTGCGGAGAGCGCCCCGGTGAGCAATTTCATGTCGGGGGGCAGATCGCTTTCGAAATGCCGTTCCTCGCCGGTCACCGGATGCGCGAAGCCGAGCAGCCATGCGTGGAGCGCCTGACGGGGGAAACCGGCGGCCAGCGTGCGGGCCGGTTCGGGGAGGAGGGCGGTCTTGGTGGCGAAGCCCGCGCCATAGGCGCGGTCGCCGACCACCGGGTGGCCGATCGCGGCGAGATGGACCCGGATCTGATGGGTGCGGCCCGTCTCCAGGCGGCAGTCGACGAGCGAGGCGATGAGGGCCTTCTTCGGCCCGTAGCGTTCGGCGACCCGGTAGTGGGTTATCGCCTCCCGGCCGCCGGCGCCGGGTTTCTTGACCTCGATCTTCTCGCGGTTGCGGGTCGAGCGGCCGAGGGGGGCATCGATGGAGCCTTCGGCCTGATTGGGAGCACCCCAGACGACGGCCTTGTAGCCGCGCTCGAGCGGTCCGGTGCGTCCATGGTCGGCGAACTGCGCCGAGAGCGCCTTGTGGGCTCGATCGGTCTTGGCGACCACCATGAGGCCGCTGGTGTCCTTGTCGAGGCGATGGACGATGCCCGGCCGGCCGACGCCGCCGATGCCGGAGAGGCTCGCCCCGCAATGGGCGATGAGCGCATTGACCAGCGTGCCGGTGGCGTGGCCGGCGGCAGGATGGACGACGAGGCCGGCGGGCTTGTCGATGACGATAAGGTCGTCGTCCTCGTAGATGACGACCAGTGGGATTGGCTCGCCTTCCGGCTCCGCGGGCAGGGTCGGCGGCACGGTAACCGCGATGCGTTCGCCCGAATTGACCGGCCTTTTGGCCTCCACTATCGTCCGGCCGCCGACAGCCACCATGCCGCCGAGGATCAGGGCCTTGGCGCGGGTGCGACTGAGATCGGGGACGGCGGCGGCGATGAAGGCGTCGAGCCGCTGGCCGGCGGCTTCCTCGCCGACGGTTCGTTCGATGCGTTCTCCCTCGTCCACCTCAGCACCCGCCATGGCCAATCCGAATCTTGATGATGCCGACGAAAAACCGCTCGACCCCGCGGTAGCCCGCGTCCAGGCGCGGTTGCGGCGGCTCCTGCTCATTGCCGGGCTGACGCTCGGCATCGGCATCCTCGCCGTGTTTGCCGGCATCATCTACCGGCTGTCGACCTTCGGCGACAAGGCCCAGAGTGCGCCGCCGCAGGCGACGCTCGCCGCCGAGGCGGCGATTCCGGCCGGGGCGCGGCTGGTTTCCTCCAATCTCGACGGCAACCGCATCGTGCTCACCTACGAGCATGCGGGCGGCACGACACTGATCCTCGTCGATGTGCGGAGCCTTTCCATCGTCGGCCGCCTTGATCTGCGGCCGGGGGCGGCTCCCTGAGCCGGCCCGCCGGCCAAACATCCAAATTGGCCAAATGAATCCAGCCGCCGGCACCGATCGGCGCTAGATTGAAGTCTGCGGGAGACAATTCCGGTACCGCCGGTTGCTCCCGGCGGCAAGCCAGTCCTGCCGACCGTCCTCGGCGATCGACCGGTGTTTGCCGAATGCGCCTGCACCCGATTTGACGACGCTCCGTCGCCGCAGTTCCGTGGGAGGAACCACCGATGCTGGACCGCAAGACCCGTCACGTTTTCAAGTTCTTCGCCGACCTCGCCTCGGACGCAGAGACGAAAGCCAAGCAGGAGCCGCTTGGCTACTCGAAGGAAAAGCTCACCGTCCCGGCCGGCGAGAAGGAAGCGATCTTCAATCTCTGGGCCGCTCCGGATGGCCAGGCCGACCTCCATGTCTGGCTCGCCCATCCCGGCGACTACGATGTCGACGGCAAGGACCGCCCGAACTTCTTCGAGGTCACCTCGATCATGAAGGGGCACTGCATCGTCGAGGAAAAGGGCTATCCGCCGGTCGAGCTGAAGGCCGGCGACACTTATGTGATGCGGCCGCGCTGGACCGGACGCTGGGTGGTCAAGGAATA
>JBDTLN010000319.1:0-3613 GCA_039934795.1 Bauldia sp.
GATCAGCGCCACGGCGGCAGCAGCGCGGAGCCATGCGCCACGCAAGCGCCGCCAGAGACCCGGCACGACGAGCAGGGCGGCGAGCACCGCAAAGCCGATGAGTGCCGGCACCGGCAGAAGCGGGGCGAACGAGAGCGACCAGTTCATATCTGACTCATTGGGGCGCTACTGCCCCAGCCGTTCCAACAAGGCCGGGACGTGCACCTGATCGGCCTTGTAGTTGCCAGTCAGTGTGTACATGACGATGTTGATGCCGGTGCGGAAGGCCATCTCCCGCTGCTCGGGGTCGGCCGGCACCGTCGGCAGGATAAAGGCGCCGCCCTCGTCGATGGCCCAGGCGGAGGCGAAATCGTTCTCCGTGATGAGGATCGTCGAGACGCCGTCGCCGGCCTGCGCTGGCCGGTCGGTGCGCGCCTCGCCGCTTTGTGTTGCCTCGACCCAGAGCGGGCCCCCTGCGTAGCGGCCGGGGAAGTCGTTGAGGAGGTAGAACGCCTTGGTCAGCACATGGTCGGCCGGCACCGGCTCCAGGGGCGGGATGTCGAGCGTGGCGAGCATGTCGCGCAGCCGCTCGACGGCGGGCGTGCCGCTGAAGGTGCCAGCATTCGTCGAGCGCTCGAGCTGGTCGCGGGTGTCGAACAGGACCGAGCCGCCCTGGCGCATATAGGCGTCGATCTTCGACATGGTCGCCGACGACGGCATCGGCGCCGCCGCATCGATCGGCCAGTAGATCAGCGCGAAGAAGGCGAGTTCGTCCTTCGCCGGATCGACGCCCATCGGCTCGCCGGGCTCGAGCGCGGTGCGCTGCTTCAGCGCCTCGGAGAGGCCGCGCAGGCCGGCCCTGCTGGTTGAATCGATGCTGGCATTTCCGGTCAACACATAGGCAAGGCGTGTCGAGGACACGGCTTCCATGGCGAACTTGTCGCTCGCCGCGTCGGCCCGGGCGCGATCGGCATACCCAGCGCCGCCGAGGATGAGGGCGGCGAGGACGGCGGCAGATGCGCGCCGCAGCGGACCGCCGCCGAACGCTCCGGCGAGCCAGAGCACGGCAATGGCGTCAAGGATGAGGAGGCCGAAGGCGATCGCCAGCAGCCACGGCCCGATCTCGGTCGGCGTCGCCGTGGGATAGGTGCGCAGATCGGCGCCGCGAAGGGCCGACACATCGAGCGGCGGCAGGGTCGCATCGGCGGCAAGCAGGTTGAGCGAGCGGAAGCCTGCCTCGGTGCCGTAAAGGCCGGGCGGGTGCGCCGCGTCGACCGCGACATCGGTGGCGCCCGCGGCGATCGGCTCAGCCTCGGTTCCCGGTACGCTGAAGCGGCCATAGCCGTCGAGCAGGCGGTACGGCGCGATCGTCTGGGCGCTGTCGCCGCCATTGCCGCCGCTCCGCACCGCGGTCGAGAAGGCGATCACCCGCTTCAGCATGTCGACGAACGTGCCGGAGAGCGGCAGGTTCGACCAGCTGGTATCGGCGGTGACGTGGAAGAGGATGAGCCAGCCCTTGCCGGAAGGCTCAGCCGTAACAAGCGGCGTGCCGTCAGCGAGCGCCGCCCAGGTGCGTTCCGACAGCGTCCCGTCGGGTTCGGCCAGCACCTGCCGCGTCACCAGCACGTCGGCGGGCACGGCCATGCCGGCGAACGGGCTGTTGGCCGAAAACGAGGCGAGCGGCTGCGGCGTCTGCCAGGTCAGGGTCCCGCCAAGCACGCGGTCGCCGTGGCGGAGTCGCACCGGGATCAGCGCGTCCGTGGCGGCGGCAAGGCGTGGCCCGGCGAAGCGGACGAGGGTGCCGCCATCGCGCACCCAGTTGGCGACCGTTTCCTCGACGTCCGGGGTCAGCGTTCCGATATCGGCCATGGCGATGATCGAGACGCCGGACTCGATGAGGTCCGGCACGGCGACGGTGGCATTGGCGTCGCGCGGTTCCTCGACATCGGCGAAGGGCTGTACGGCGCGCGAGATGTAGTAGAGCGGCGAGAGGAGCGGCTGCGCCGTATCGGCGTTGGCGCCGGAAAGGAGGCCGATCTTCCGCCGCCGCCAACGCTCGTCGAGGAGCTGGACCGAGCCGGCGGTCTCCATGTTGGCGACTTCGAGACGGACGATTTCGTTGCGGAGTTCGACCGGCAGCGCGAATTCGCCGTTCGCCTCGGCGGCGCCGGGCGCGAACGTGAACGGCGCCTCGCCGATAACCCGGCCCTTGAGGTCGAGGGCGCGGAGCGTACCGCCGGCGGCCGCGGCGGTGTCGCGCCGGATCACCGGCACGGCGAGGGCCCTCGCATTGCCGACCGGTGGCTTCAATCCGAAGAGGTCCGCGCCGGGGTCGGCGTAGATCGACGTTGGACCGGCAATGCGGTCACCCAGGGCCGAGGCGAAATCGTCGACATCCTTGCCGCCGCTGCCATCGGAGAGCCAGGCGGCGCCGCCAAACGGCGTCAGCCGGTTGGCCTCAGTTAGCGCCGGCAGCACGGCCGCATGGTTGGCGGCAAAGGGGCGGGGCTCCAGCGCGGCGAGCCGTTTCAAGACGCTGGCCGCGTCGGTCGGAGCGAGGGACTGGCCGGCGCCTTCGGCCGTCGCGAGAAGGGCTAGCGGGCGATCCTCGTTCTCGGCAAGGCCAACGATCCGGCGGGCGGTTTCGACGATCGCCGGCCATTGCGGCGCCGCGGCCCAGCCGTTCTCGACGACCAGCAGGAGGGGGCCGGTGCCGGGCGCGGTCTCTGCCACCGGCCGGTAGATCGGGCCGGCGAGGGCGACGATGACGGCGCCGGCGAGGCCGAGGCGGAGGAGGGTCAGCCACCACGGGCTCCGCGACGGCTGCTCTTCGCGCTTCGGGAAGCGGGCAATCTCGCGCTGGAGGGCCTGCTCCTCCTCTGCTGGTCGCGGCGGCGTCAGGCGGAGCAGCCACCAGATCACCGGCAAGAGGACGAGGGCGGTCAGGATTGCCGGCGTGGTGAAAGCGAAGGGGAGGAAGTTCATGCCGCCCGGCCCCCGCTGAACATGGCCATGCGGCTGTGGCGGTCGGCGAGGCGCGCATGGAGGGCCAGCAACGGTTCGGTCGCCGGCCGGTCGGTGCGGTGGACGAGGTAGGTCCAGTCGAGACGGCGCGTCAGGTTGACCAGCCACTCGCGCCGCCGTGCGAACATGGCGAGGTATTCGTCGCGATAGAGTTCGGCGCGGCCGAGGACGTGGCGGTCGCCGGTCTCGGGATCGCGGAACTCGACCCGGCCAGCGTAGGGAAAGGTCTCCTCCACGGGGTCGACCACCTGGATGAGATGGGCGCGCGTACCCGAGCGGGCGACCGTCGTGAAGATCGCCTCGAGATCGTCGAGGGGATCGAAGAAGTCGCCGATCAGCACGACATCGGCGAAGCGGCGGAGCGGGCGCGGATCGGGCACCGCCGGGCGGGAGGGAAGCCGGGAGAGCGTCTCGGCCAGCCGCTCGGCGGCATTGCGGGCGATGATCGGCTCGCCGTCGCCGAGGAGGCCGACGCGTTCGCCGGCGGTGGAGAGCAGTTCGGTCAGCGCCAGCAGCAGCACCAGCGCCCGGTCGCGCTTGGAGCCGGCGGCGGCGCGGGAGCGGAAGGCCATCGAGGCCGAGAGGTCGACCCACAGCCACACCATGTGCG
>JBDTLN010000320.1:0-3608 GCA_039934795.1 Bauldia sp.
CGGCAAGGGCTCGATCCACGGCATCGTCGGCGAGAACGGCGCCGGCAAGTCGACGCTGATGTCGATCCTCTACGGCTTCTACCAGGCCGATGCCGGCGAGATCCGCGTCAACGGCAAGCCGACGGTCATCCACGAAAGCCACGCCGCCATCTCCCACGGCATCGGCATGGTCCACCAGCATTTCATGCTGGTCGAGAATTTCACGGTGCTGGAGAATGTCATGCTCGGCGCCGAAGGCGGCGCGCTCCTCACCCGCGGCATCGACCGGACGCGCGCCGAACTCCGCCGCCTGGAGGATGAGTACGCTCTCCAGGTCGACCCCGACGCCGTCATCTCCGACCTGTCCGTCGGCCTCCAGCAGCGCGTCGAGATCCTCAAAGCGCTCTATCGCGGCGCTGAAATCCTGATCCTCGACGAGCCAACGGGCGTGCTGACGCCGGCCGAGGCCGATCACCTGTTTCGCATCCTCGCCCAGCTCAAGGCGCAGGGTAAGACGATCATCTTCATCACCCACAAGCTGCGCGAGATCATGGCCATCACCGACAGCGTGTCGGTCATGCGCCGCGGCGAAATGGTGGCGACGCTGCAGACCGCCGGTACGTCCGTCGAGCAGCTCGCCGAGTTGATGGTCGGCCGGCGCGTCCTGCTCCGCGTCGAGAAAAGCCCGGCGAAGCCCGGCGAGGTGCGCCTCGAGATCGACAACCTCACCGTCAAGGACGGCCGCGGCGTGCCGATGGTCAAGGGCGTGTCGCTCAAGGTTCGCTCCGGCGAGATCGTCGGCATCGCCGGCGTCGCCGGCAACGGCCAGTCGGAGTTGCTCGAGGCAATCGCCGGCATCCGTCATTTCGAGGGCGGCCGCGTTCTCCTCATGGGCCGCTCGGTCGGCACGCGCGCCGATCCGCAGATGCTGCGCGTCGAGGGGCTCGGCCACGTCCCCGAAGACCGCCAGCACATGGGACTCGTCCTGCCGTTCTTTCAGTACGAGAACGCCATCCTCGGCTACCACTACGAGGACAAGTTCGTGAACGGCCCGTTCCTCGACATCCCGGCGATGCGCCAGGAGGCGAGGCGGAGCATCGAGGATTTCGATATCCGGCCGCCGAACTGCGATCTGAAGACCGCCAACTTCTCCGGCGGCAACCAGCAGAAGATCATCGTCGCCCGCGAGATGGAGCAGGATCCGAAGGTTCTCCTCGTCGGCCAGCCGACCCGCGGCGTCGACATCGGCGCCATCGAGTTCATCCACAAGCGCATCATCGCCATGCGCGACGCCGGCGCCGCCGTGCTGCTCGTCTCGGTCGAGCTGGACGAGGTCCGCTCGCTGGCCGACCGCATCCTCGTCATGTTCGCCGGCCGCATCGTCGGCGAGCGCGGCCCCGATGCCGATGAGAACGAGCTCGGCCTGATGATGGCCGGCGTCGAGGCCCGCGAGGCGGCGGCATGAGCACGCCCTACGGTCAGCTGCCGCGCTGGGTGGAGTTCGGCCTGCTGCCGCTGATCAATGTCGTGGTCGCGTTCCTCGTCTCCGGCCTCGTCGTGCTGTTTATCGGCGAGAGCCCGTTGACCGCGGTCAAATATCTGGTGACCGGGGCGCTCGGCTCGGGCGAGGGCCTCGGCTTCACCCTCTACTATGCCACCAGCTTCATGTTCACCGGCCTCGCCGTGGCCGTCGCCTTCCATTGCGGCCTGTTCAACATCGGCGGCGAAGGCCAGGCCTATATCGGCGGCCTTGGTGTCGGCCTCGTCTGCCTGCTCCTCGACCGCGTCACGCCCTGGTACATCACCGCGCCGGCGGCGGCGATCGCCGCCTTCGCTTTCGGCGCCGCCTGGGCGCTGATCCCCGCCTGGCTGCAGGCAAAGCGCGGCAGCCACATCGTCATCACGACGATCATGTTCAATTTCATCGCCGCCTCGCTGATGGTCTATCTCCTTGTCCATCCGCTGAAGCAGCCGGGCACCATGTCGCCGCAGACCCGGCTCTTCGCCGAAGGCGCCGAGCTGCCGCGGCTCGGCTGGCTGATGCGGATATTCGGCCTCGACCTCGGCACGGCGTCGCTCAACATCACCTTCCTCTTCGCCCTCCTTGCCGCCTTTCTCGTCTGGGTGCTGATCTGGCGAACCCGCTTCGGCTACGAGATCCGCACCATGGGCTTCAACCCGACGGCGGCGGCCTATGCCGGCATCCCCTATGTCCGGACCGTCGTCGTCACCATGCTCATCTCGGGCGGGCTCGCCGGGCTGATGGCGGTCAATGTGGTGATGGGCGACCACGGCAAGCTGCAGATCGATTTCGCCAGCGGCGCCGGCTTCGTCGGCATCGCCGTCGCCCTCATGGGCCGCTCCCATCCGATCGGCATCGTCATCGCCGCGGTTCTCTTCGGCGTCCTCTACCAGGGCGGCGCCGAACTCGCCTTCTGGGTTCCGAACATCACCCGCGAGATGATCATCCTCATCCAGGGCCTCGTCATCCTGTTTGCCGGGGCGCTGGAGAACATGTTCCGCCCCGCGCTTGTCCGGCTCTTCGCGCCGCCGGCGCGCATTGCCGCGAACCCGGCATAGAACCGTGGAGGACCTCTACGGGACCCTGATCCTGATCCTCGCCTCGACCATCCGGCTCTCCGTGCCGCTGATGTTCTGTGCGCTCGCCGGGCTCTATGCCGAGCGCTCCGGCGTGTTCGACATCGGCCTCGAAGGCAAGATGCTGTTCGCCGCCTTTGCCGCCGCCGGCGTAGCCGCGGTCACCGGCTCGGCATGGCTCGGTCTGCTCGCCGCGATCCTCACTTCGATGCTCCTCAGCATCCTTCACGGCTTCGCTTCGATCACCCAGCGCGGCAACCAGATCATCTCCGGCGTGGCGCTCAACTTCATCGCCTCCGGCCTGACAGTGCAACTCGGCAATGCCTGGTTCGGGCAGGGTGGCCGCACGCCGCAACTGCCGAACTCGGCGCGCTTCACCAGCATCACCCTGCCTTTCGCCGAAGAACTGCGCGGCGTGCCGATCCTCGGTCCGATCTATGCCGAGCTGATCTCGGGTCACAATGTCCTCGTCTACGTCGCATTCCTCGCCGTGCCGGTGACGTGGTGGATCCTTTTCCGCACCCGCTTCGGGCTGCGCCTGCGGGCGGTCGGCGAGAATCCGGCGGCGGTCGATACTGCTGGCGTGTCGGTCGTGTGGCTTCGCTATCGCGCGCTGCTCTGCGGCGGGGTGCTCGGTGGCTTTGCCGGCACCTATCTCTCCATTGCCCAGTCGGCGGGCTTCATCCGCGAAATGTCGGCCGGCAAAGGCTTCATCGCCCTCGCCGCGCTGGTCTTCGCCAAATGGCGCCCGGTGCCGGTGATGTTCACCTGTCTTTTGTTCGGCTTCCTCGATGCCGTCGCCATACGGCTGCAGGGGACGAAGCTGCCGATGATCGGCGAGGTGCCGGTGCAATTCATCCAGGCCCTGCCATACATATTGACGGTGGTGCTGCTCGCCGGCTTCATCGGCCAGGCGATCCCGCCGAAGGCCGGCGGCGTGCCCTATGTGAAGGAGCGCTGATGGACCGCGAACTCTTCGAAGCGGCAAAGGCCGTCCGCCTGCGCGCCCATGCGCCCTACTCGAACTTCCT
>JBDTLN010000321.1:0-3607 GCA_039934795.1 Bauldia sp.
GGAACGGGCACCGCCCAACGGTCCTCCGGTCAAGCCGGAGGATGACGGCGAGCGGGTGGAAACGGGGACGAGAACCGGGAACGGCCGGCTCAGTTCGCCCGCGGGAAGTAGCCGGCCGGATCGACGCTCGGCGGGCGCCCGGGGAGCGTCAGCGTCGCGACCTCGGCCGGCGATTCCGCGATCACCTTGCCGCGGCGGACGACCGCGAGGCGGCGGGCGCGGAGGCGGACCGCCTCGATGGTGTCGTGGGCCTGGAGGACGACGAGATCGGCGTTGTTGCCGACGGCGATGCCGTAGCCGTCGAGCTGCATCACCTTCGCCGGGTTGGTCGTCACCGCCTCGAAGCAGAAGCGCATCGCCTCGCGGCTCGAAAGCTGCGCGACATGCAGGCCCATGAAGGCGACGTCGAGCATGTCGGCGCCGCCCAGCGAATACCACGGGTCCATGCAGCAGTCCTGGCCGAAGGCGACGTTGATGCCGTGGGCGCGCAGCTCCGGCACGCGGGTCTGGCCGCGGCGCTTCGGGTAGGTGTCGTGGCGGCCCTGCAGCATGATGTTGATCAGCGGATTGGCGATCGCCTGCACCCCGGCCTCGGCGATCAGCGGCAGGAGCTTTGAGACGTAGTAGTTGTCCATGGAGTGCATGGAGGTGAGGTGCGAGCCGGTGACGCGCCCGCCAAGCCCGAGGCGTCGGGTCTCCGCGGCCAACGTCTCGATGTGACGCGACAGCGGGTCGTCGCTCTCGTCGCAATGCATGTCGACCATCAGGCCGCGCTCGGCGGCGATCTCGCAGAGCACCTTCAGGCTGTCGGCGCCGTCCGCCATCGTCCGCTCGAAATGCGGAATGCCGCCGACCACGTCGACGCCCATGTCGAGGGCGCGCTCGAGATTGGCGGCGGCGGTCGGCGAGCGGTAGTAGCCGTCCTGCGGGAAGGCGACGAGCTGGAGGTCGATATAGGGGGCGACCTGGCGCCGGACTTCGAGCAGGCCTTCGACGCCGGTGAGCTTGTCGTCGCAGACATCGACATGACTGCGGATCGCCAGAAGCCCCTGCGCCACGGCGAGGTCGCAATAGCGGAGCGCCCGCTCGACGACCGCATCGACGGTCAGCACCTGCTTGAGTTCGCCCCAGAGGGCGATGCCTTCGAGGAGCGTCCCCGAGACGTTCATGCGCGGGATGCCAAGCGACAGCGTCGCGTCCATGTGGAAGTGGCAGTCGACGAAGGGTGGCGCGACGAGGCGGCCGGCGGCATCGATCTCGCGGCCGGCTTCGGCGGATATGCGCGGCTCGACGGCGGCGATCCGGTCGCCGGCGCAGGCGATGTCGAAGCCAGTGCGGCCGTCGGGGAGGGTGGCGTTGCGGAGGATGAGGTCGAAAGCCATCAGCGCTCTTCCTTGCGGAACGGGATGAGAAGGCTCGCCGGTGCCCGGGCATTGCGCGAGACGAGCGCCATGGCAACGATGGTGAGCACGAAAGGCAGCATCAGGAAGACCTGATAGGGCAGATGCAGGATGTTGGTCGCCTGCAGGCGAAGCTGCAACGCCTCCAATGCGGCGAAGAGCAGCGCTCCGGCGGCGCAGCGCCACGGGTTCCACTGGCCGAAGACGACGAGGGCGATCGACACCCAGCCGCGGCCGGAAATGACACCGAAGGTGAAGGCATTGAACTGCGCCATGGTCAGGTAGGCGCCGGCGACGCCCATCATGCCGCCGCCGATCATCAGCGCTTGCGTCCGTTTGGCCCAGACGCTGATGCCGGCGGCGTCGGCAGCGCGCGGGTTCTCGCCGACGGTCCGCAGTTCAAGGCCCCAGTTGGTGCGCATCAGGAGGAAGGCCGTCGCCGGGATGGCGAGGAACGCGACGTAGGTGAGCGGCGTCTGGCTGAAGAAGACCTCGCCGACGAACGGCAGGCTGGAGAGGACGGGAATGTCGAGCGGCGCGAACGGCACGATGTTGGGCGGCGTTCCCGGCTGGCCGAAGATCAGGCGATAGAAATAGAAGGCGAGGCCGGTGGCGAGCAGCGTCATGCCGATGCCCGAGACGTGCTGGCTGACGCCGAAAACGACGGCGAGGAGCGCCATGACGAGGCCGGCGAGCACCCCAACGAGAACCGCGGCGAGGACGCCGAGCCAGAGGCTCCCGGTGAAATAGGCCGTGGTGAATCCGACCATGGCGCCGAGCAGCATGATGCCCTCGATGCCGAGATTGAGCACGCCGGAGCGCTCGTTGATGACCTCGCCGAGGGTGGCAAGGATCAGCGGCGTCGAGATGCGGATCACGGCGGCGAAGAAGCCGACCTCGAAAAGCGTGGCGAGAAGGTCAAGCATGATGCACCCAGCGGAGGCGATAGGTGGCGAAGAGGCGCATGGCGACCATGGTCATCAGCGCCGTCCCCTGGATGACGTCGGCAAGGTAGATCGGCACGCCGAGGCTCCGCGACATGGTGCCGGCGCCGTTGAAGATGATGGCGAAGAACAGCGCGGCGGGGATTGCGCCGATCGGGTTGAGCTCGGCAAGGGTGGCGATGACGATGCCGGCGTAGCCGTAGCCGGAGGAGAGGTCGGCCGTGACCTGGTAGCGGACGCCGCCGACTTCGCCGGCGCCGGCAAGGCCCGCCAGAGCGCCCGAAATGAGCGCCGCGACGATGATGATGCGGCCGACCGGCAGGCCGGCATAGTTGGACGCAGCCGGGTTGTGGCCGACGGCGCGGATGGCGAAGCCGAGCGTCGTCCGCGTCATCATCCACCAGATGAGAATCGCGGCGATTGCGGCGAGGAAGACGCCGAGGTGAAGCTGGTAGCCGGCGAGAATCGGGAACTCCGCCTCCGGCCGGATCGAGGGCGAGTTGGGGTAGCCGCTCTTCGGGTCGCGCCAGGGTCCTTCGAGGAGGGCGGTGACGGCGTAGAGCATGATGAAGTTGAGCAGGAGGGTCGAGACGACATCGTCGACGCGCAGGCGGACTTTCAAGAGCGCCGGGAGCAGCGCCCACAACGCGCCGAAGATCGCCGCCGCGACGATCATCAGCGGGACGAGGCTGAAGACCGGCAGCCAGGCGCGCTCGCCGATCCAGCCGGCGGCGATGGCGCCGGCCATCAACTGGCCTTCGGCGCCGATGTTCCAGAACTTGGCGCGAAAGGCGACGGCGACGGCAAGGCCGGTGAAGAGGAGTGGCGCGGCTTTGACCAGCGTGTCCTCGACGTCGTAGCCGGACTGGAACGTCGACAGGAAGAGGATCGACCAGGCGTCAAGAACGTTCGCCCCGGTCAGCCAGACGAGAAAGCTGCACAGCACCAGCGTGACGACGATCGCGGCCAGCGGCAGGGCGATCTGGATGGCGACCGGCGTCTCCTGGCGGCGTTCTAGCCGGATGGCGGTCATGCCGCCTCCTCAACCCCGGCCATCAACAGGCCGATGCGCTCGACGGTTGCCTCAGCCGCCGGCAGGTCGGCGAGGATGCGGCCGGCATACATGACGGCGATCCGGTCGGAGAGCTGGAACAGCTCCTCCAGATCTTCGCTGATGAGAAGCACCGCGCCGCCCTTCTGGCGGAGAGCGAGGAACTGGCCGTGGATGAACTCGGTGGCGCCGACGTCGATGCCGCGGGTCGG
>JBDTLN010000322.1:0-3597 GCA_039934795.1 Bauldia sp.
GAGATAGCCGGGCATAAGCTGCCCGAGCTCATCGCCGCGCTGCATGAGTTCGCCGCCCCACTTCGTCGCCGCGACCAGCGCCTCCATGGGTGTGAAACCGAGGAAGTCGACGAAGTGCTCGAGGTCGCGGGCGTTGGTGCCCATAGGATTGGTGATGAAGGCGCCGTAGTCGCCGCCGGGCAGGACGCGCACGCCGCGGCGCTTGAGGTCGCGCATGCAGGCGCGCGTCGTGGCGACTTCCTTCTCGAGGCTGGCATAGCGCTGCGGGCCCCATTTGAGGCCGTAGTTGCGGCCTTCGCGCAGCATGGAAAGCGGAAGACCCACCGCCGGCGCGACGAACACCCAGTCCTTCGCCTCCTCCAGCATGTCGCGCGCCTCTTCGTCGGCGTGGACCGCGTGATAGATGACCTGCACGCCCTGGCGGACGCACATCTTGACGCCTTCGGAGCTGGTGCAGTGCGCGTTGACCATGAGTTTGCGCGGCTTGGCGACGCTCATCACCGCGGCGACCTCCGACTCCTTGATGACGGTGGTTGTGTCGTCGGCGTGCATGTAGCCCCAGTCGCGATCGCCGGAGACGTTGATCTTGAGGTTGTCGACCCCGTCGCGGGCGGAGAGGCGCGCCGCCTTGGTGAACTCGGCCTCACCGTCGACGGTGACGGTGAAGGCCATGCTGCGGGGCAGCTCGATATAGTTGTTGTTGAGATCGCCGAGATTGCCCGACGGTGACATTTCCTGACTGGCGGCGCGGATGCGCGGTCCGGCAAACATGCCGCTGTCGATGGCGTTGCGGACGGCAACGTCGAGGCGCGGCTTGGCGGCGGCGGCGCTGTAGAGGCTGGTGAAGCCGCGCTCCATCAGCATCTGGGCGTTGCGGAGCGAGAGGAGCGAGTGGTCCTCCGGCTGGATCGCGACCACGGCTTCCATCGACGTGATGTCGTTGAACGAGATGTGGCAATGGGCCTCGGTGAGCCCCGGCATGACCGTGTAGCCCGAGCAATCGACGACCGTCGTGTCGCCGTCCGGCGCCAGGGCGCGGCGCGGCGGCCCGGAACCCGGCACGCTTCGCGTGACGGCAACGACGCGCTCATCCTTTATGTCGATGGTTGCCCGCCCCGGCTCGCCGCCGGTGCCGTCGATCAGCGTTGCGTTGACGAGGGAAATGTTGGTCATGGTTGCCTCCCGCGGCTCGCCGCCGCGTTCGATGGCGCGGCTTTCCGGCATTTCCGGGGAGTATACACGGTCAGGGGCAAACTGGCGCGCCGTCAGATCACAATGCCGACCGTGGGGGTGACCGCGGCCCGTTCTGCGACATGGGGGAGCGTGGCCATTCTCTTCATCCCTGTGTTAGGAACTGGCGGAAGGCGTCCCTCCCGGCTGCCTCTCGTGGCGGCACTCTCACATGGCGGAGACGACGGCTTTGACGGGCGATGCCCCGGCGGGATCGGCCCGCCGGTATCGCGCAATCCTGCTGGTTGTGGTCGCCGTCACCCTGTTCGGCGTGATGGACGGGCTCGGCAGGTTCCTTTCCCCCGAATTCTCGGTGCTTCAGCTTCTCTGGGCCCGATTCGCCTTCGCCATTCCCGTGGTGCTCGCCACCACCACGCCTGCGGCCTGGCTGAGCCTGCTGCGCTCCGAGCGGCCGGCCCTTCAGGCGGCGCGCTCGCTGCTGCCCCTGATCGCCAGTTGCACGGTGCTGATCGGCCTGACCCTCATGCCGCTCGCCGACATCACCGCCATCACGTTCGCCGCGCCGCTCTTCGTCGTCGCCCTCTCCTGGCCGATCCTCGGCGAGCGGGTGCGGCTGGCGGTATGGGTGAGCGTCGGGCTGGGGTTCGTCGGCGTGCTGGTCGTGGCGCGGCCGGGCCTTGGAACCTTCACCTGGGCGGCCCTCTTCCCGCTCGCCTCGGCGCTTCTCTTCGGCCTCTACCAGGTGCTGACGCGACTGGTGAGCCGCGGCGACCCGCCGGCGACGACGCTCGCCTGGACGATCGTCGTCGGGTTCGTCCTCACCACGCCTCTCCTGCCGCTGGACTGGCAGGCGGGAAGCCTCGGCGGCTGGCTCCTTGTCGTCCTCACCGGCCTCCTGTTCGGCGTCGCCCACTTCCTCCTCATCCGCGCCTTCGCCACGGCACCGGCGGCGATCCTGACGCCCTTCACCTATTCGCAGATGGTGGCGGCCGTGCTGTTCGGGATGCTGGTGCTGAGCGAGGTGCCCGACCCGTGGACGCTTGCCGGAACGGCGCTGATCGTGCTCGCCGGGCTCTACGTCCTCCGCGGCACGAGACGCACGCCCGCGCTGCAATCCGAAGCGCCGGCGTCCCTGGTGGAGACGGACTGACGCCTAGTGCTCGACCATGCCGCGCGGGCCGCGGCTGAGGGCGGCGACGCCGGTGCGGCAGACCTCGATGAGGCCGAGGGGCGACATGATGGCGATGAACTCCTCGACCTTGGCCGAACCGCCGGTGATCTGGAAGACGAAATGCTCGGTGGTGGCATCGACGACCGCCGCCTTGTAGGCGTCGGCGAGGCGGAGAGCCTCGACGCGCTGCTCGCCCTTGCCGCCGACCTTGACGAGAGCCAGCTCGCGCTCCAGCGGCCTGCCGGTTGCCGTCAGGTCGGTCACCGAGTGGACGGGGACAAGGCGGTCGAGCTGGTTCTGGATCTGGGTGAGGACCATCGGCGTGCCGGTGGTGACGATGGTGATGCGCGACAGGTGCTTCGAGTGCTCGGTCTCGGAGACCGTCAGGCTCTCGATATTGTAGCCGCGCCCGGAGAACAGGCCGATGACCCGGGCGAGGACGCCGGGCTCGTTGTCGACCACGACCGAGAGCGTGTGGCGCTCCGTGCGGTCGTGGCGCTCCTCGATGAAATAGGCCGAGGCCGGAGGCAGGTAGACCTTTTCCTTCTTCGCAGCCTTGGCCGGCTTCTTTGCGGTCGTCGCTTTCGCCATGTCGTCACCAGTTCGCGTTTTGAGTCACCAGAACCAAAGGCTGTCATTCCCGCGAAAGCGGGAACCCGGTAACCGCCGCCGGAAGCGAGGCGACGGGCGCCGCCTCACCAAATATTGCACTACCTCGGATACTGGGTCCCCGCTTTCGCGGGGATGACGGTATGGGGTCGGCCGGCTTGCTGCACAAGCCAGACCGCTCCGCCCTAAACCAGCATCTTGCCTTCCTTGCCGATCGCGTTGGCGACGGCGTCCTCGGTCTCCGCCTCGTCGGGGAGCAGCATTTCGTTGTGGGCCTTGCCGGAGGGGATCATCGGGAAGCAGTTGGCGAGCGCCGCGACCCGGCAATCGAAGATCACCGGCTTGCGGACATTGATCATCTCGGCGATGGCGTCGTCGAGCTCGCCCGGCTTCTCGGCCCGGATGCCGACGCCGCCATAGGCTTCGGCGAGCTTCACGAAGTCGGGCAGCGAATACATGTAGCTGTGCGACAGGCGGTTGCCGTGGAGCAGCTGCTGCCACTGGCGGACCATGCCCATGTACTGGTTGTTGAGGATGAAGATCTTGATCGGCAGATCGTGCTGCACCGCCGTCGACATCTCCTGCATGGTCATCAGCACCGAGGCGTCGCCGGCGATGTCGATGAC
>JBDTLN010000323.1:0-3593 GCA_039934795.1 Bauldia sp.
AAAGGCCGCTTCGCCTGGGGCTATGCCACGCACAGGGAGCGCGTGCTGGAGCCGATGATCCGGGCGTCCATCGACGATCCCTGGCAAGTGGTGAGCTGGGAGGAAGCAATAAGCCACACCGCCAGCGAGTTCCGGCGGATCCAGAACGATTATGGCCATCGCGCGATCGGCGGCATCACCTCGTCGCGCTGCACGAACGAGGAGACCTTCCTCGTCCAGAAACTGGTCCGCGCCGGCTTCGGCAACAACAATGTCGACACCTGCGCCCGCGTCTGCCATTCGCCGACCGGCTATGGCCTGAAGACCGCCTTCGGCACCTCGGCGGGAACGCAAGACTTCGATTCGGTCGAGGACGCCGATGTCATCGTCGTCATCGGCGCCAATCCCACCGACGGCCACCCGGTCTTCGCCTCGCGCATGAAGAAGCGCCTCCGCGAGGGCGCCAGGCTCATCGTCATCGACCCGCGCCGGATTGACCTCGTTCACTCACCCCATGTCGAGGCCGCCTGGCACCTGCCGCTGTTGCCCGGCACCAACGTCGCCATCCTCGACGCCATCGCCCACGTCATCGTCACCGAGGGCCTGGTCGACGAGCACTACGTGCGCAGCCATTGTGACTGGAGCGAATTCCAGGCGTGGGCTGCCTTCGTCGCCGAACCGCGCAACAGCCCGGAAGCCGTCGCCACGGTAAGCGGCGTGCCGGCCGAAACGATCCGCGGCGCGGCCCGTCTCTACGCGACCGGAGGCAACGGCGCCTTCTACTACGGGCTTGGCGTCACCGAGCACAGCCAGGGTTCGACGACGGTCATGGCCATCGCCAACCTTGCCATGGCGACCGGCAATATCGGCCGGCCCGGCGTCGGCGTGAACCCGCTGCGCGGTCAGAACAATGTGCAGGGCGCCTGCGACATGGGCTCCTTCCCGCACGAGTTGCCCGGCTACCGGCATGTCTCCGACGATGCGACACGGGAAATGTTCGAGGCCGTCTGGCAGCGGCCGATCGATGCCGAGCCCGGCCTTCGCATCCCCAACATGCTCGATTCGGCGATCGACGGAACTTTCAAGGCCATCTACATCCAGGGTGAGGACATCCTCCAGTCCGATCCCAATACGCATCACGTCGCGGCGGCGCTTGCGGCAATGGAATGCGTCGTGGTCCACGATCTCTTCCTCAACGAGACGGCCAACTACGCCCACGTCTTCCTGCCGGGCTCGACCTTCCTTGAGAAGAACGGCACGTTCACCAACGCCGAGCGGCGCATCCAGCCGGTGCGCAAGGTCATGGCGCCGCGCAATGGCCTGGAGGACTGGGAGATTACCCAGGCCATCGCCAACGCCATGGGCCTGCCCATGCACTACGAGCACCCCTCGGAGATCATGGACGAGATCGCCGCCCTGACGCCGACCTTCGCCGGCGTGTCGTTCGACAAGCTCGATCGGCTCGGCTCGGTGCAATGGCCGTGCAACGACAAGGCGCCGGAAGGTACCCCGGTCATGCACCAGAACGGCTGCGTGCGCGGCAAGGGCCGGTTCGTCGTCACCGAATACATCCCGACCGACGAGCGCACCGGGCCGCGCTTTCCGCTGCTCCTCACCACGGGCCGCACCCTCAGCCAGTACAATGTCGGCGCCCAGACGCGGCGTACCGCCAATTCCATTTGGCATGAGGAGGATCGGCTGGAGATTCACCCCCATGATGCCGAGCAGCGCGGCGTTCGCGACGGGGACTGGGTGAAGCTTGCCAGCCGGGTCGGCGACACCACCCTCAGGGCGCTCATCACCGAGCGCGTCGCGCCCGGCGTCGTCTACACGACCTTCCACCACCCCGACACCCAGGCCAACGTCATCACCACCGAATATACCGACTGGGCCACCGATTGCCCGGAATACAAGGTGACCGCGGTTCAGGTGGCGCCGTCGAACGGGCAGTCGGGCTGGCAGGAGCAGTACGAGGCGCTCACCCGGCAAAGCCGCCGCATCGCCGCGGTCGAGCCGGCGGAGTAGCGCCGTGCCGGCGGCAAGCATCGTCAAGGCCCTGGCATTTCGCGGCAAGGCTTCGTTGGCGACGACGCGCGCCATCCCGGAGGAGACCGCGGTCGCCTTTACCTATGACGGTTCGTCCTACGCGGTGATGATGGCGACGCCCCGCGACCTGGAGGATTTCGCCGTCGGCCTGACCCTCACCGAAGGCATCGTTTCACGCCGCGCCGAGATCGAGGAACTCGAAGTCGTCGAGGAGGAGATCGGCGTCGAACTCCGCATGCGCCTTGGCCAACCGCGCGCCTCGGCGCTTGCCGCGCGTCGGCGCGCCCTCACCGGACCGGTCGGCTGCGGCCTCTGCGGGATCGAGTCCCTCGCCGAGGCGATCCGCCCCGTGCCGGCAGTCACGGGCAAACGAACCGTCGGTGCGGACGCGATTTTCGCTGCGCTGGAGGCGACCAGGGAGGCGCAGGCGCTCAACCGCCAGACCCACGCCGTTCATGCCGCGTCATTCTGGAGGCCGGGAACCGGCCTTGTCGCACTCCGCGAGGACATCGGCCGGCACAACGCTCTCGACAAGCTCGTCGGAGCGCTGGCGCGCATGGATGTCGCGGCGGCGGACGGGTTCGTCGTCCTGACCAGCCGGCTGTCCGTTGAACTGGTGCAGAAGGCGGGGATGACCGGCGTGCCGATCCTCGTCGCCGTATCGGCGCCAACGGCTCTTGCGGTCCGAACCGCCGAGGCGGCCGGCATAACCCTTGTCGCCGTGGCCCGGAGCGACGGCTTCGAGGTCTTCACCCATCCGCACCGCGTCGTGGCGGAGGCTCCGGCGCCGGTCCATGCTTCCTAGGCTCGTCTACATGGCCAATCAGATCGGCAAGTTCTTCGTCAGCGCGGACGGGCCGAGGGCGGCCGCCGACATCGCCGATCATCTGCAAAAGTTCTGGGCGCCGCCCATGCGCGCCGAGATCATCGCGCATCTGGCGGCGGGCGGCGAAGGTCTCGATCCGGCCGTGCGGGACGCGGTGGCGTCTCTGAAGCCGCTTCACACCGAAGATAAACGCTAGCCGATCGCCTTGCGGGCGAAGGCGCCCAGCAGCGCCATGTCGCGCCTTGCATGCTCGACCGTGTTGACGACCGGCGCCCCGTCAACGATCGCCGACCACCAGCCTTTCAGTTCCTCGACGAAAGCCTCCCGGTAGGAGGGGCGGTGATAGATGGTCTCGGCGTGGTGACCGTCCGACCGCTTCTCGATCAGGCTGGTCGGATGGTGGTTCAGATAAGGGGAGGGGAAGGCGAGCTCGTAGATGCGGTCGTCGAAATAGAGGGTGACGCGCTCGTGATAGTCGGCAAGTTGGGGAACGGTGAGATGAAATACCGTCAGCACAGCGTCGCACGGTGTTACCCGCACTGTTCCAAGCGATCCGAGGCCGTTTCCGAATATGTCCGCGCCCGTTACTTCGCCGGCTAACAATCCCATGCGGTCGAGGAGTCCGTGGACCAGGTTCACGTCGTGAACCATCGCTGCGGCAAAGGGCCCGGCAAAGCCCCTCAGCTCCCGTGGCTCGGGCTTCCGGCCGACCTTCGGTATCGATCAAACGCAGCCAGAGACG
>JBDTLN010000324.1:0-3578 GCA_039934795.1 Bauldia sp.
GGGACATCGTCGACCTTGCCGGCGGCAATGGCTCGGCCCTCCTCGTCATCGACGATCTCGTCGACACCGGCAAGACCGCGCGGCTTGTCCGCGACATGGTGCCGAAGTGCCACTACGCCACCATGTACGCCAAGCCGGCCGGCCGGCCGCTCGTCGACACCTTCATCACCGAAGTCAGCCAGGACACCTGGATCTATTTCCCCTGGGACATGGGGCTCACCTTCCAGCCGCCGATCGCGCAAGCGAGTCACGGCTGATGGCGATGCATCCGGCAATCGCGTCCGGCCGCGTCGCGGCGATCACCGGCGGCGCCGGCGGCATTGGCCTCGCAGCAGCCAGACGTTTCGCCGGGCTCGGCATGAAGGTCGCCATCGCTGATCTCGACCAGTCCGCGCTCGACAAGGCCGCCGCCGAGATCGCGGCAGCGGCGCCGGGCGGCAAGGGCGCGGTGCTGACCTTCAAGGCCGATGTCAGCCGCATGGCGGATGTCACCGGCTTCAAGGACGCCGTCTATGAGAAGTGGGGCGAGGTCGCCGTCCTCATGAACAATGCCGGCACCGGGCCGGGTGGCGGGCCGTTCGACCATTACGACCGCTGGCAGCACGTGATCGGCGTCAATCTCTGGGGCGTCATCAATGGTGTCCACGCCTTCGCACCGGCGATGATTGCAGAGGGCACGCCCGCCGCGATCGTCAATACCGGCTCGAAGCAGGGCATCACCCTGCCGCCGGGCGACGCCGCCTACAACGTCTCCAAGGCCGGCGTGAAGGCGGTAACGGAGTCGCTGCAGCACGCCCTTCGCAACGCGGAGGGCGGCAAGGTCACGGCGCATCTCCTCGTTCCCGGCTTCACCTTCACGGCATTGACGCGCGGCGACCCGGTCGAGAAGCCGGCCGGGGCGTGGACGCCGGAACAGGTGGTCGAATTCATGCTCGATGCGCTGGGCAAGGGCGATTTCTACATCCTCTGCCCCGACAACGAAGCGACCCGGCCCCTCGACGAAAAGCGTATGGCCTGGGCGATGGGCGACATCGTCGAGAACCGGCCGCCGCTGTCGCGCTGGCACCCGGACTACAAGGCGGCGTTCGAGGACTTCCTCAAGCGCTGAGTAGTTCCCGGGCCGGGGCAGTCTTCGGCAGCGCCCGCAATTCGGCGTACCAGGCATAGCCGCGATAGAGCGGCCGGAAGTCGACGTCGCCGCCCTGCAATGCGGCGACGTCGTCGATCGCCTCCTGCAGTTCGGCGCGGGGGCTGACGTGGAAGCGGCCGATCCAGGCGAAGAGCAGCGCCCGGAACCACACCGGCAGTCCCTCCTGCTGGCCGAAGTCGACGACGTGCAGCCGGCCGCCCGGCGCAACGTGAGCGGCGGCGGTCGCCAGCGCCTCCCGCCAAGGCGGGATCATCGACAGGCTGTAGGAAAAGAACACGCGGTCGAACCAGCGGCGGGCGAAAAGCGGTCCGGCCTCGAAACTTGCCGCGTCGGCCCGCGCCAGGCGGATGCGCCCCGCGAAGCCGGAGCGAACGACGTTAGCGCGCGCCGTGTCGAGCATCGCCGACGAAATGTCGATGCCGTGATAGGCGACGTCGGGCCGGGCGCGCGCCGCGGCGATCAGGTTGCGGCCTGTGCCGCAGCCGATTTCGAGGACGCTGCCGCCGGGCGGCGGGTCGAGGGCGGCGATGAGCTGGTCGCGGCCAAGGAGGAAGTTCTTCCGCGTCAGGTCGTAGATGTGTCGCTGGCGCCGATAGACGCGGTCCATCAAGGCGCCGGCCGGGGAGGAGGCATCGACCATGGCCGCTACCCGGCAAACACGTAAAGGTGGAAGCCGCCATAGGTGGCCGAGCGGTCGGCCTCGCCATGTTGACGGCTCTCCTCGGCGCGGTAGGTCCAGCGATCGAGGATCTCCGGACGGACGCGGCCGGGAAGCAGGCTCGGCTCGGCGGCCGTGCGGAAGATGACCCGTGCACCGGGGCGCGCCGTCCGCGTGATCTCGCCCCAGAGCCCGTTGAGCTGCGTGTCGGTCATCCAGTCTTGCGCGTCGAGAAGGACATAGCCGTCGAACGCGGCGGAGCCTTCGCCGGCAAGATGCTCGGTGAAGGAGCGATGCACGACCGACACCCGGTCGGAGCGGTCGCGGATGGCGTCGAAGTTGCGCCGGTCGAGATAGGGTGGCAGCGACGCATCGGGGCTGGCGGCGTAGGAGCGGCCGTATGCCTGCCAGGCGAAATAGTTCTCCGACAGGGGGAAGGCGCAGGACAGGCGCTCGAGGCGCTGCTTGAGAACGCTGGCCATGTTGCCGTCGCCGGCCGTCGCCAGCGCCTCGTACTGGGCGGGCGGAATGCCGAGACCGTAGAGCGAGGGCGTCTTCGACATCGCCCAGCGAATCAGCCGCTTGTCGAAGAGCGGCGCCACCGCCTCGTCGAAGAAGGCGCGCTGCTCGGCCAGCGATGTGGCGCGGGTCATGTGCCGGACATTGACGCCGTAGAGGCGCGCGACGAGATGGCCGAAACCGATGAAATGGCCGAAGAGGCCGTGGCGGTAGATGTCGCGCGAAAAGAGCGAGATGCGCTGGCGGCCGGAGAGGCCGCGGCCTTCCCAATATTGCCGCGTCGGTGCGTCGACCCGGTCGCGAAGGAATCGCCAGTAGGCTTCGACATTGGCCTTGGCGTCGGCCTCGCCGATGAAGCGGTAGTAGGCGCCGTAGCTCGGCAGGTAGCGCGCCGCGGCGAGCTTCAGCCGGGTGAGGGCGATGTGGGCGCGATTGAGGTCGACCGCGACGACCTCTTTCGGGTCGGCGACGAGATACGACAACACGTTGCAGCCGCCGGAGGCGATGGTGATGAGGCGGGATTCCGGCCCGAGCTGCAGCGCCTTCAGGTCGACCACGGGATCTTCCCAGATCTGCGGGTAGACCAGGCCCTTGAAGGCCAGCGTGAAGAGGCGTTCGAGGAGGCCGTCGAGGGAGGCGGGCTTGAAGCGATGGACGGCGGCGTCGATGCGGCTGGACGGCCGGGCTGGCAGGGGAGTGGGCAAGTGGCTCTCCGGAATCAGATGGCAGGAAAACCATCGACCGGTACGGCCTTCGAACAACAGTTTCGTGACGGAAGGCGGAAAGGCCTTCGTTAGCCGGCTTACTTATTCCTTAAGCCGGCTTTGCTTTCCGGCGACCGCGAGCGTTTTCGAGGTTGGGCAGGAGGGCGGTGAGCAGGCCCAGCGCCGGCAGGAAGGACACGACCCAGAAGACGTGGACGATGCTCGTCCAGTCGGCGAGTTCGCCGAGCGCGGCGGCGCCGAGGCCGCCGAGACCGAAGGCGAAGCCGAAGAACATGCCCGAGACGAGGCCGATCTTCCCGGGCATCAGTTCCTGGGCGTAAACGAGGATCGCCGTGAAGCCGGACGAGATGACAAAGCCGATGATGATGGTCAGTGCGACGGTCGCCGGCAGGCCGACATAGGGCATGGCGAGCGCAAACGGGAGTACGCCGAAGATCGAGATCCAGATGACGGCCTTGCGGCCGTACCGGTCGCCGATCGGGCCGCCGAAGAAAGTGCCGACCGCCGAGGCGCCGAGGAAGACGAA
>JBDTLN010000325.1:0-3571 GCA_039934795.1 Bauldia sp.
GCCTCCGACACGGACGATCCTCTCGACGCGATCATTGGGCAGCCTCCGGCCGACGAAGCGAGTGCGACGGTCGAAGAAGAAACGTCAGGCGCCGAAAAGGCTGAGCCCGAGACCGCCGCCGCCAAAGTCGACAGCCCGGATTCTCTGATCGTTTTGCTCAAGTCGAAAGGCTATGAGGTCGAAGTCGCGAGCCGCGAGAAAGACGGCGACTGCGTGCTGGTCGTGCACGACAAGAAGGACAAGGTGTTCGGCTACGCGCTCGCCGTCGACGGCAAGCACGGCAAGGTCGTCGGCAAGAAGAAGATCAACCTAGCCGAATACGGCTACGGCCAGGACGACCAACACAGCAAGCCGAAGAAGTCGGACGATGGCTACAACACCGACCAAGGGTACGACTCCGACCAAAGCGGCGACAACACCGAGAGCTACGACAACGACAACAACGACTATGACAGCGATAGCGACAGCGGCTACGGAAGCGGCGGCTCGTCGAATTACTAGTCTGCGGTTGACAACGGGCCGCTGCCTTGCCGGGCGAAAGCCGGCGGCCCCCGAACGGCTTGGCTCCTACCGGCGACGGTCCTCCGCCGCCGGTATCCGGGGGCGTCCGGGTCGTGCCCGAATGCGTTTACGGGGGTAGGTCGGAATGCAGACGGTCAGAAGCGCACTAGTCGCCTTGCTGCTCCTGTTCGTCCCGGCGGCTGCCAAGGCGCTGGATTTGTCTCTTGGCGAGGCGGCCGGTCGTATCGGTCAATTGCTCGCGGCGGGCAAGTTGGCGGACGCGCAGGCGGTTGCCACGCAGAGCGCGACGGCCCTTGCCGCCGACCCGTCCTTATTACCAGCGACGGATGTCGTCGCGCTCGCCAGCGCTATCAGTGATGTCGCCTATCGGCTCGCTAGCGCGAAGAAGTACGGCGACGCCGAGATCCTCGTCGAACACGTCGTCGCGCTCCGCGAGCAGGCGCTTGGCGGGGAAGCCGCCGCGGTCGCGCAAGCGCTGAACGACGAGGGCATTCTGCTGACGACCCTCGGGCGCGATGCCGACGCCGCCGCCGTCCTCGCCCGGGCCCTCGCCATTCGCGAGAAACTGCCCAATGGCGACGCCGATGTCGCCCAGACCTTGAACAATCTGGCTCAAGCCAGGAAGCGGCTCGGCCAGACCGCCGATGTCGAAGGGCTCCTGCGCCGCACGGCTATCTTGCAGGAAGCCGCGCTCGGACCGGAGAGCGCCGCCCTCGCCGACACCCTTGCCGATATCGCCGACATTCTACAGGCCAACGGCCGGGCGACCGAGGCCGAACCGCTGGCCACGCGTGCCCTCGCCATCACCGAGAAAGTACTTGGGCCGAACGACCCGGAACTCGCCCGCCGGCTCATCAAGCTCGCCAACGTGACATCGGCCCTCAATCGCCTGAGCGACGCCGAAGCCCTCTTCCGCCGCGCCCTGGCGATTCGCGAGAAGGCGTTCGGTGCCGAATCGCAGCAGACCGCGGGCGTGCTCAGCAATCTCGCCAACGTCATTATTGCTGACAACCGTCCCGCCGAAGCCGAGCCGCTCTTGCGACAGGCGCTCGAGCTTCAGATAAAGCTCCGTGGCGCCAACCATCCCTCGGTCGGCGCCACCCAGGCGCGCCTTGCCAATTCGCTTCGCGATCAAGCCCGCTTCGACGAGGCCGATGCCGTCTACGCCGAGGCGATCACAACTCTCGTCAAAGCCTTTGGACGGGACCATCCCCAGGTCGCCGAGGCGCTGGAGGACTACGGGCACCTGCGATTCGAGCAGAAGCGATTCGGCGAGGCTCTCGACCTTTTCCGCCGTGCCGGCGAGATCATCGCGCGGCGCGAGGAGGTGGGCGATCCGGTCCGTCCGGGTTCCGGGATTTTGACCAGGACCCAGGGCGAGGCCTTCCGCTGGATCGCCGAGACCGGCTTCGAGATCGCCGACCGCGACGAGAGCCAGCGCCAGGCGCTGGCGACCGAGGCCTATCTCGCCATACAGCTCTTCACCCGTTCGCGGACCGGGGTGAGCCTGGATCAGGCGACCGTGCGCATCGGGCGCTCCCGGCCCGAGCTCCGCGATATCGTCCGCGAGCGCGAGTCGCTCACCAAACTATGGCAGAAGGCAGAAGCGGCCCTGATCGAGGCGCTGGGCGCCGCGGCCGGCGGATCGGCATCGACCGGTGGCGCCCTCACCGGCGAGATGGCGCGCGTCGAGGCTCGCATCAAGGAGATCGACGCCACCATCGCCCGCGATTTCGCGGACTTTTCCGAGCTGTTGAAGCCCAAGGCGCTGACGGTCTCCGAGACCCAGGAATTGCTCGGACCGGACGAAGCCGCCATCACCTTCTCCGTCGACGATACCGACACCCTGATCTGGGTCATCACCAAGCAGCGAACCGTTTGGGTGCACAGCCCACTCCGCGAAAAGGAGCTCACGGCGCTCGTCGAGAAGCTTCGGGCGGGAGTGGACGGGACAACTGCGGACTTCGACCTCGCCGCGGCGCATACGCTTTACAAAGCCCTCCTCGGGGCGGACAGGGTCGAGGCCGCGATCACCGGCAAGAAGCATCTGATCGTCATCCCGAACGGCGCCCTGACCAGCCTGCCGTTCCAGCTCCTGGTGACCGAACCATCGACATCCACCGGCGCTGACCGGTACCGCGACGCTGCCTGGCTGATCCGCCGCTACGGGCTTTCGGTACTCCCCAGCGTTTCGTCGCTCCGCCTCCTTCGCCGGGCTGCGGCCGCCGACGAGGCGCCTCTGCCGTTCATCGGGTTCGGCGACCCGGTGTTCAAGCGGCCGGGCACGGCGCCGGCCGGAGCAGGCGAGGATCGCAGCATCAGCCAGCCGGTGAACAGCTTCTACCGGGAGAGAGTCCCGGACCTGGCGGCGCTGTCGCGCGGCCTCGCGGAACTGCCTGAGACCGCCGACGAGATGAGGAAGGTATCGGCGACCCTGGGCGCCAACCCCAACACGGTCATTATTCGCGAGCGTGCCAGCGAGACCACGTTAAGGGCGCTGAACGCCAAAGGGGCGCTGGCAAACTATCGGGTCGTCTATTTCGCCACCCACGGCCTCGTCGCCGGCGAGGTCGAGCAGCTCCTCAGCTTCCGGGCCGAGCCTGCCCTCGCGCTCAGCCTGCCGAAGGTCGCCACGCAGGCCGACGACGGTCTGCTCACCGCCACCGATGCCGCCGAACTGAAGCTGAACGCCGACTGGGTCGTTCTGTCGGCTTGCAACACCGCGGCCGGCGACAAGCCGGGCGCTGAAGCATTGTCGGGGCTCGCCCGCTCGTTCTTCTACGCTGGCGCCCGCAGCCTGCTGGTGTCGCACTGGAGCGTGATTTCGGAGGCGGCCGTGACCCTCACCACCGGCACCTTCGCCAGGCTCGCCAGCAATCCCTCCATGAGCAAGGCCGAAGCGCTCCGCGAAACGATGATCGATATCATCGATCGCGGCGCCGATATCGCCGATGCCCACCCACGCTATTGGGCGCCGTTCTCGATCGTCGGCTTTGGCGGTTCGCTCTAGTGCGTCGTCCCCGAATGCGCTTCCGAGCCATGACTCCGA
>JBDTLN010000326.1:0-3570 GCA_039934795.1 Bauldia sp.
GGGTGCTTCAGGGCCTGGCTCGGCTGGACGGCGGCCATGGCCTCAATAGTCCATGTCCGGAACGGGCCGCCGGAAGCGGTCAGGATGATCTGCCTGATGTCGTCGAGCGAGCGACCGTCGAGCAACTGGAAGATGGCGTTGTGCTCGGAGTCCACCGGCAGGACGACCGCATCCGCTTGCCGGACCGCGTCCATGAACAGGGCGCCGGCGCACACCAGGCATTCCTTGTTGGCGAGCGCCACGCGCGCGCCCGACCGCACTGCGGCAAGGGTCGGGGCGAGACTGGCCGCGCCGACGATGGCGGCGAGGACGATGTCGGCCGGACGGCCGGCCGCTTCGGCGATGGCCGCATCGCCCGCCGCTGCTTCGATGCCGCTTCCCGAAAGCGCCGATTTGAGAGCGCCATATGCGGCGGGATCGGCGATCACCGCCACCTTTGCCCGGTTCTCGCGCGCGATCTCGGCGAGGCGATCGGCCTTGGTCGAAGCCGTCACCGCCTCGACGACGTACTCGTCCGGCCGGGCGCCGATGACTGACAGCGTGCTCTTGCCGATGGAGCCGGTCGCCCCAAGGATCGAAATGCGGCGAGGCCCGTCGGCCGCAGCGGAACTCACCATCGCAGCAGCCCTCGCGCCAATTCCGTCGGCCCGACATGGGCCCAACCAATCGCAACCGCCAGCACGGAGCCGAAGGTGAGGCTGTCGAGCCGGTCCATCATGCCGCCATGGCCCGGGAGAATATGACCCGCATCCTTGACGCCGAAGCGGCGCTTGACGAAGGACTCGAACAGGTCCCCGGCCTGGCCGGCAACCGACAGGCCCAAGGCGACGATGGCCAGTGCCACGGTAACCCCAACGCCGAGGAGGCTCGCTGCCACCAGCCCCGCCACGACCCCGCCGACAAGGCCGCCGATGGTGCCGGCCCAGGTCTTGTTCGGCGACACTTGCGGCCAGAGCTTTGGTCCGCCGACGAGGCGGCCGGTGAAAAATGCTGCGGTGTCGGTCGCGGCGATGACGGCGAAAAGGAAAACCAACGCCCGGACGCCGTCGACCGCGGCGATCCGCAAGGTCACGAGGCTGATGCCGAGCGCCGCCGCGTAGAGGATACCCGAGGGCTGCCATACCTGACGCCGGGCGATGCCGGAGACGAGGATCGCGACCAGCGTGATGAGAAGCGCGGGAAGGATCATGCCGAGACTGGCGATGACCGTCGCGGTCACCACGACGGCGGTGTAGGGGGCGCTCGGCAGTGCCGCGCCCTCGGTAACCGACGCCCATTCGACATGCACGATCGCAACGAAGGCGGCTGCGAAGACACCGGTCCAGATGCCGCCGAGATAAACCCCGAACACGGCGACGGCGACCAGCACCAGCGCCGACAGAATGCGCGCCCTGAGGTCCCCGCCGAAGCCCGCGAGACCGCCGGCCGGCTTACTGGTCGATACTGCTGCCTTCACGCGTTGCTCCGCGCCACCAGCCCGCCGTAACGCCGCACGCGCCGGGCGAACTCCCCTACCGCCGTCTCCAGCGAGCGCTTGTCGAAGTCGGGCCAGAAGACGGGCAGGAATACGAGTTCGGAATAGGCCGCCTGCCAAAGGAGGAAGTTGCTGAGCCGCATCTCGCCACTGGTCCGGATAATGAGGTCCGGGTCGGGAATGCCGACAGTGTCGAGATTGGCCGCGATCAGTGCCTTGTCGATGGCGGCCGGATCGAGCTTGCCTGCCTTGGCCTCGGCGGCGCGGCGGCGGACGGCGCGGACGATCTCGTCATGGGCGCCGTAGTTGAAAGCGACTATGAGGCGCAGGCGCGAATTGCCCGCCGTCAGCCGCTCGGCTTCCTCGATCAGCCCTAGGATGTCGCGCGGCAGTCCCTGGCGCTCGCCGATGACGCTGATGCGCACGCCGCTGGCATGGAGGTCGGCCAGGTCGCGGCGGATGAAATTGCGGACGAGGCCAAACAGGAATTGCACCTCGGCAGGTGGCCGGCTCCAGTTCTCCGAGGAAAAGCTGAACAGTGTCAGGTAGTCGAAGCCGAGTTCCATGACGGCGCGAACCGTACGGCGCACCGCTTCTACGCCCTGTCGGTGTCCCTCGGTGCGCGGCAGGCCCCTCCCCGCCGCCCAGCGACCGTTGCCGTCCATGATGATCGCCACGTGTCGTGGCGCATCGCCGGCGTAGTCGTCGGGCGCGGCCAGTGCCTCGGGGTCGGATAGGGCGGTCATGAGCGGCGCATCAAACCTGGGTGATCTCGGCTTCCTTGGCGACAAGCATCCGGTCGATCTCGACGATGGTCGCGTCGGTCAGCTTCTGGATCTGGTCGCCACGCTTTTTCAGATCGTCCTGGCCAACGCCGCCGTCCTTCTCGTCCTTCTTGATCTGCTCCATGCCGTCGCGGCGAACGTTGCGCGCCGAAACCCGGGCATGCTCGGCATATTTGTGGGCAACCTTGACCAATTCCTGACGGCGCTCGGCATTGAGTTCGGGGATCGGGATGCGCAGGAGCGTCCCTTCTACGATCGGATTGAGGCCGAGATTTGCTTCTCGAATCGCGCGGTCGACGGCGCCGACCATCGTTTTGTCCCAGACCTGGACCGAGAGCATGCGCGACTCCGGCACGCTGACCGTGCCGACCTGGTTGATGGGCATCTCCTGGCCGTAGGCGTTGACGCTGAGCGGCTCGAGAAGAGCGATCGAAGCTCGGCCCGTACGAAGGCCGCCAAGCTCCGCCTTGAGAGCGGCCACCGCGCCTTTCATGCGACGATCGAGATCGGCGAAATCCATCTAAGCCTCTGCTGTCTCAAGCGGCGCCAGAGCCGCCCTTTCTTGCGTCTTGAAAGCGATGTGGCCGCGCCGACCGAACCGCCGCCCACGGCTCAGCCGTCGGCGACGATCGTAGCCCGCCCGGCACCCTTCAGAATATCGACGAAAGCACCCGCTTGGCGAATGGAAAAGACGATTACCGGAATCTGGTTGTCGCGGGCAAGGGCTACCGCCGCCGCGTCCATGATGGCAAAGCCCCTGGCGAGGACCTCGGCGTGGGTCAAACGCTCGAAACGCTTGGCATCCTTATCTTTCTTGGGATCCGCCGAATAGATGCCGTCGACGCTGGTGCCCTTGAACAGCGCATCGCAGCCCATCTCGGCGGCGCGGAGAGCCGCACCTGAATCCGTGGTGAAGAAAGGATTGCCGGTGCCGCCGGCAAAAAGCAGCACCCGCCCGCCGGCAAACGCCTTCTCGGCACGCTGCTGTGTAAAGGTCTCGCAGATCGTCGGCATCGGCACGGCAGAGAAGATCCGTGACTTGATGCCCTTGCGCTCGAGCCCCTCGTGGAGAGCGATGGAATTCATCACGGTCGCGAGCATGCCCATCTGGTCGCCGGCGACCCGGTTGCCGCCCGCATTGGCGATGGCCATGCCGCGGAAGATGTTGCCGCCGCCGCTGACTATGCCGACCTTCACGCCCAGCGCTACCGCCTCGCCGATCTCACCGGCGATCCGATCAATCATCTTTTCGTCGATGCCGAAAGGCTGATCGCCGAGGAGCGCTTCGCCTGAGACCTTGAGCAGGACCTT
>JBDTLN010000327.1:0-3567 GCA_039934795.1 Bauldia sp.
AGGTCGGCTGTCCCGCGGCCGGTACCGTGCAACTCGTCAAGGCGACACCCATCGATCGCGTGCCGGCGTTGACCCGGCCGCCGAGCGCCTTCAGGGCGGAAAGGTCGCGCCCCTTCTCCGCCGCCGCGCCGACGATGCGCTCGACGATCATGGTTCCCGCGACCCCGCGGCGGCCGGTGGAAAACGTCGAAGTTTCCACCGCGACATCGTCGTCGGTGATCAGCTTCATGATGTTGCCCCCGGCCATTTCCGACGCCATGTCGAAATTCATGACGTCGCCCTCATAGTTCTTGACGATGAAGAGCACACCGGCGCCGCCATCGACCGCTTCGGCGGCCGCGATCATCTGGTCCGGCGTCGGCGAGGTGAACACCTGCCCGGGACACGCGGCGTCGAGCATGCCGAGGCCGACGAAGCCGGCGTGCAGCGGTTCGTGGCCGGAGCCGCCGCCGGAGATGATCCCAACCTTGCCCGGTGTCAGCCTGGCGCGGCGGACGAATTTGCGTTCCGGGCCTAGCGTGACGATGTCGGCATGGGCGGCGGCAAAGCCGTCGAGGCTCTCGGCGAGAACGCTTTCCACCCCGTTGATCAGCTTCTTCATTGTCGTTGCCTCCTCAGGCGTCGTCGATCAGGCGTGTCAGCCGCTGGACGAAGTCGGCGACCATGCGGTCGAGTTCGTGGTTGCGCTTGGCGTCGCCGACATCGGGCAGGTAGATCGTGTGAGCGCGCAGGCGCCGGGCCTCGTTGCCGAGCGGCGAGCGGCGCGGATGCGCCGCCGCATAGGCGTCGAGGAAAAGCCGCCGGTCCTCCGGCGAGAAGTGGCAGATCTCGAAAACGGTCTCCAGATGCCTCGCCGGAATTGGCGTCGCATAGGCCGGATTGGCGATCTGCGACACGAAACTCCGGTTCTTGCCGAGCGCCGCGGCGAGGCGCTGGCGGGTGCCCGAGGGGCGGTTGTCGATGACGCGCTGCAGAATGCTCTTGTAGCGCGATACCGCCTCGGCGAGCGCTAGCGAGTCCGGGACGTCGTCCATCGGGCTCACGGCGCCGCCCGGATGGCGGCGATGGCGAGTTTCGCCCGTCCGACCAGCGGCGGCGCTACCGATACGGAGCGAAGGCCCGCGGCGACGAGCGCCGGCAGATGGACCGGATCGCCACCCATGTCGCCGCAAAGGCTGACGTCGCGCCCGATTGCCGCCGCGCCCTCGACCGTGCGGCGGATGAGGCTGATGACCGCCGGGTGACCGGGATCGTTCAGCCCGGCGACGGCGGCGATGTCGCGCGCGCTTGCCGTCACATACTGGGTGAGGTCGTTGCTGCCGATGGAGAAGAATGCCGCGTTGACGAACAGCTCAGGCGCGACGGCAACCGCAGGCACTTCGACCATGATGCCGAGCGGCGGACGGCGACAGGGAACCCCCGCCCTCGACAGAGCCGCGACAGCGTCGTCGAGAAGCGCCGCCGCCTCGTCGACTTCCGCCGGGACCGTGACCATCGGCAACATGACCTTGGCGTTGCCATGTACCGCCGCCCGCGCCAGGGCGCGAAGCTGAACCCGGAATATCTCCGGCTTGGCCAGCGACAGACGAATGCCGCGGGTGCCGAGGAAGGGATTGGACTCGCCGTCGATGGTGAAGCCCGGTACCGGCTTGTCGCCGCCGGCGTCGACCGTCCGCAGCACCACGGGGCGCGGGCCGGCCCATTCGAGAATCCGCCGATAGGCCCGGTATTGACGTTCCTCGTCGGGGAGACCGCCCGGACCGTGAAAAAGGAACTCGGTGCGCACCAGCCCGATGCCGTCGCAGACAGCCGGGTCAAGGGCGGCGAGCTCCTGCGGCTCGGCGACGTTGATCATGACCGCGACCGGCATCCCGTCCGCCGTCCGGGCCGGCTGCCCGATGACCGTGGCCTCACGCGCCTCCCGCTCGGCGTCCGCCGCCCGGGCGGCAAGGAAAGCGGTCCAGTCGGCAGGTCGCGGACTGAGGACCAACCTGCCGGCGTCGCCGTCGACGATCGCAGCCTCGTGACCGTGGAGTTCGATGACGCCGAGGCCGACGACCATCGGGATACCACGCGAGCGCGCCAGCATCGCGACATGGCTCGACGGGCTGCCGCCGAACAGCGCGATGCCGCCGCCCCGCGTCCAGTCGATGGAAAGGAAGCGGCTCGGCGTGACGTTCTCGCCGGTGAGGATGGCGCCCTCGGGAAGTTCGGCCTCGATCTCCCCGGCAAGGGCCCGGCGCACCCGGTCGCCCATGTCCTCGATGTCGGCGGCGCGCGCCCGGAAATAGTCGTCCTCGCTGGCGTGATATCCGGCAATCTGCGCGGCGACCGTGTCGGCCCAGGCCGTGGCGGCGTCTGCGCCGGCAGCGATGCTCTCGAAGGCCGGCTGGCGCAGCTCGTCGTCCTCGAGCATGGCGACCTGGAATTCGAGAATGTCGGCAGCGTCGCCCTTGACGATGGCGGCGAGGCGCCCGAGGGCGCCGATGGCGGCAGCCAGCGCCGTTTCGAGATCGGCGCGCTCCCGCGCCGGGTCGCCGCTCGCCACGCGCCGCCCGAGCGTCCGTTCGAGCCGGACCAGCGGACCCGCGGCAAGGCCGGGCGCGGCGGGCCGGCCTCTGTGTTCAGCCGCCGGCGACATCCGCCTTGGTCTCATCGAAATCGCGCGTCACCAGGCCGATCAGCGCCGCGACGGCGTCGTGCGCATCCTCGCCCTCTGCGCGAATATGGAGATGGCTGCCTTGCGGCACCCTGGCGGCCATGACCTTGACGATGCTCTTGGCATCGACCCACGGACCATCCGGCCCGGTGCCGAAGCGGATGGCCGATCCGAAGGTCTTGGCGAGTTTGGTCAGCTTCACCGACGGGCGCGCGTGCAGGCCCACGGCATGGGTCAGCAGCACCATGCCGGCGGCTTCCGGTTTCCCGATTTCGTTCATGCGGCGGCTCCTATCATACCGCCGACAACTCTTCTGCAGTACGCTTCACGGCATCCAGGCTGGCGCCGCCCGAGGCTTCGGTGGCGGCCATGACCGCGCCTTCGACGATCGGCGCATTGCACACGACAATCAGCCCCTGCCGTTCGGGCGGCTGCATTTCGATCGCCATTTCGCTGTTGGTCTCGGCGCCGCCGAGGTCGACGAGGATGGCGACGCCCTTCTCCGACCAGGCCGCGTCGATCGCCGTCAGGATCGCCTCGACGCTGGTGCCAAGCCCGCCCGAGGGATCGCCGCCGCAAAACGCCAGCGGCACTTCGTCGCCGACCATCTGGCGCACCATTTCCGCCGTGCCGCGCGCCACATCGCTCGAATGCGAGACGATGACGATGCCGACATTGCCGTTGGTGCGGCTGGCCTCGGCGTTCATATGCGGCGCTCCAGAACGTCGGCGATCGCCGCGACGATGAGGGCGCTCGACCGGGCGCCCGGGTCCATGTGTCCGATCGAGCGGTCGCCGAGGAAGGAAGCGCGACCGCGGATCGCCTTCATGGGGATCGTTGCCGCGGCGGCGGCGTCGGCCGCGGCGCGCGGATCGCGCTCGCCGGCGAGCGCATCGCGTACCGGGGCA
>JBDTLN010000328.1:0-3567 GCA_039934795.1 Bauldia sp.
GGGCGCGCCGCTTCCCCAGATGCCGGAAGGCGCCCCGGCGCCGTTCCAGGACTTCTTCGACGAGTTCTTCAACCAGAAGGGCCAGCAGGACAATCGCCCGCGCAAGGTCCAGTCGCTCGGCTCCGGTGTCGTCGTCGACCCGGCCGGCATCATCCTCACCAACAATCACGTGATCGAAGGCGCCGACGAGATCACCGTCAGCTTCAACGACGGCACCAAGCTGAATGCGACCGTCAAGGGCCGCGACGAGAAGATCGACATCGCCGTCCTCGAGGTCAAGCCGGTCAAGCCGCTCGCGTCGGTCAAGTTCGGCGATTCGGAAGCCCTGCGCATCGGCGACTGGGTGATGGCGATCGGCAACCCGTTCGGCCTTGGCGGCACGGTCACGGTCGGCATCCTGTCGGCGCGCAACCGCGATATTTCTTCCGGCCCCTACGACGACTTCCTGCAGACCGACGCGGCCATCAACCAGGGCAATTCCGGCGGCCCGCTGTTCAACATGAAGGGCGAGTTGATCGGCATCAACACGGCGATCATGTCGCGCTCTGGCGGCTCGATCGGCCTCGGCTTCTCCATCCCGTCGTCGATGATCGTCAACGCCGTCAGCCAATTGCGCGAATACGGCAAGGTCAACCGCGGCTGGATCGGCGTGCGCATCCAGGACGTGACCGACGATATCGCCGAGAGCCTGTCGATGCCCGCGACGCACGGCGCACTGGTCGCCGGCGTGGTCGACAAGGGCCCGGCGGCGCTGGCCGGGATCCTGCCGGGCGACGTCATCGTCGAGTTCGACGGCAAGCCGATCACCGCCATGCACGAACTGCCGCGCTTCGTCGCCGAGGAGCCGGTCGGCAAGGACGTCCAGGTCAAGGTCTTCCGCAAGGGCAAGGAAGAGGTGGTGACGGCGAAAATCGCCCTCCTCGAGGAGGATAAGGTGGCAAGCGCCGAGAACCCCGAGAGCCCGGCCGCCCAGCCGGCGCCGGCGGTGGTGGCCAATTCACTCGGCCTGACGCTTTCCGACCTGACGGCCGACCTGCGTACCAAATACAGCATCAAGGACGAAGTCACCGGCGCCGTCGTGACCGACGTTGAAGCGGGTAGCGTCGCCGCCGAGAAGAACATCGCGGCCGGCAACGTGATCACCGAGGTCGGCCAGGAAAAAGTGACGACGGCGGCCGAGGTGCAGACCGAGCTGGAAAAAGCCAAGACCGCCAAGCGCCGCAACATCCTCCTGCTCGTCGCCAACAAGGACGGCGACCTGCAATACGTCGCGGTCGACATCACGAAGTAGGAGCACCTTCTAGTCCCGTGCGCGGTGCATCACGAAGTGGTGCGCCGTGGCCACGGCAGCCGCATCACGTCGGCTTGCGGCGCGGGCGGGTCGACACCGAGCCGGCGGCGGAATCCTCCTGCGGCCCGCGGCCGCGCGGTATCCGATACAGCACGTGCCGGGCCAGCGTGTGGTCCGGCGGCAGGTCCGGATGGAGGAAATCGCCGCCTTCGTCGCGGACCATGCCGACCTTCTCCATCACCCGGCGCGAGCGTTTGTTCCATTCCGTGGTGAACGCGACCAGCTCGGAAAGCCCAAGCGTTCCGAACGCGTGGGCGATGACAGCCTGAACCGCTTCGGTCGCGTAGCCGCTCCCCCAGGCTTCGCGCGCCAGGCGCCAGGCGATCTGGGTGGCAGGCGCAAACGGTGCCGCGAAGGCCACCGGGGCCAGGCCGGCAAAGCCGAGAAACTTGCTCGAGCCTTTTTCCTCGATGGCGTAAAGGCCAATGCCGGTCTCGGCGATGGCGGAGCGCTGGCGGGCAAGGAGGGCGCCGGATTCCTCCCGGAAGAGCGCTCGCGGGAAGAACTCCATCACCCTTGCATCGGCGTTCAGCGCGGCGAAAGGCGCGGAGTCTTCCTCCCGCCAGTTGCGGAGGATCAGTCGTTCGGTCTCGAGCGGCAGTCCCGACATCGCGATGGCGCGCGCTCAGTCGAGCACGTGGCTGACCATGCCGTCGGCGAGCTTCGGCTCGAACCAGGTCGATTTCGGCGGCATGATCTCGCCGGCGTCGGCGACCGCCATCAGGTCGGTCATCTGCGTCGGGTAGAGCGCGAAGGCCGCCGCCATCTCACCCGAATTGACCCGCCGTTCCAGTTCGCCGAGCCCCCGCCCGCCGCCGACGAAGTCGATGCGCTTGTCGCGGCGCTGGTCGGCGATGCCGAGGATCGGCTCGATCACATGGCGGGTGAGGAGCGTGATCGGCAGCCGGCCGATGGGGTCGCCGGCCGGGACCAATGACGGCTTGATCGCCAGCCGATACCAGCGGCCGGCGAGGAACATGCCGAACTCGCTGGCGCCGGCGGGCCGCACCGGATCGGGAGAGGGGCTCACCGTGAAATCCGCGGTAAGCGCGGCGAGCAACTGGTCGGGGCTTTTGCCGTTGAGGTCGCGAACGACGCGGTTGTAGTCGAGGATCGTCATCTCATGATGCGGAAAGACCACGGCGAGGAACCAGGCCGCCGCGCCGGCATTGCCGCGCCCCGCCGCAACCCGCGCCGCGGCGGCGGAGCGATGGTGGCCGTCGGCGATATAGATGGCGGGCAGCGCCTCGAAGGCGCGGGTCAGGGCATCGATCGCGGTCTCGTCCTCGACCACGAACATCTCATGGCGGACGCCGTCGCTGGCGGTGACGTCGACGTCCGGCGTGCCCTCGGCCGCGCGGGCGATCATCGCGTCGATCTCCGGCGCGGGCGGGTAGGCGATCATCACCGGCCCGGTCTCGGCATTGACCGCCTCGATCTGGCGAACGCGATCGTCCTCCTTGCCCGGTGTCGTCAATTCGTGCTTGCGGACGCGGTTGGTGGCGTAGTCGGCGAGCGATGCGACCGCGGCGATGCCGGTTTGCACACGCCCGAGCCGCGTCAGGCGATAGATATAGTAGCGAGGCGCCGCGTCGCGGACGAGCAAGCCCTCGGCCACCATCCGTGCCAGGTTCTCCGCGCCCTTCCGGTAGACCGTCGGGTCGTAGGGATCGGTCGCCGGATCGAGGTCGATCTCCGGCTTCGAGACATGAAGGAAACTCCACGGCTTGCCCTTCGCCCGCTCCCGCGCCTCGGCGCTCGACAGCACGTCATAGGGCGGCGCGAGGATTTCGGCGGCGCGGCCCGCGGCCGGCCGCAAGGCGCGGAAAGGCTGGATGAGAGGCAAGGGGAAAGCTCCGGGATGAAAGGGCGCGGCGAAGCTTTAGTCGCCGAACGTGCCCAGCACAATCCGGTGCAGGACGCTGCTAGCTTCAGCCCTGATCGAGAAAGGCGATAACCTCTTGGCGGCCGATCGCGCCGACCCGGATCTTGATCTCCCGGACCGGATCGGCTGGCGCGGTCATGCTCCTGTTCCGTCTGCCAGGGCGGCCGATCCGAAGGTCCCTTGGACCGCCGTCCTGTCGCTGCCCTACGCCGCCACCTTCGGCAACTGGTCCAGTGCCTCCTGCAGCTTCGCCTCGTCGTAGTCCTGGTCCTGCAGCTTGCCGGCGAAGTAGTCGGTATAGGCCTGCATGTCGAAGTGGCCGTGGCCGGAC
>JBDTLN010000329.1:0-3548 GCA_039934795.1 Bauldia sp.
GATCTCCAGTTCTGCCAGTCGCACGAGCGGCATGTGTGGCATGGCCTTCCGCACGCCTCCGACGCAATTGGTACCCGCGCGGCGGGGGGCCTCACCCCACCGGCGTCCCCTTCCCCTCCGTATGCCCCAGTGCCCGCTCTGGCGCGATGACATCGCGCACCCGGCGCTTCAGTTCGGCGATGTCCGGAAACCCGCCCTCGTCCTTCCGCGACCAGACCGTCCGCCCGTCGGCCCGGACGGTGAACACGCCGCCAGTGCCGGGGATGAGCGTGACGCCGCCGATCTCGTCCTCGAAGGTCGACAGCAGCTCCTGCCCCATCCAGGCGGCGCGCAGCATCCACCGGCACTGCCGGCAATATTCGATCTCGACGCGCGCCGCTGTCATCCTCGCCTGCCCAAGGCTAGTGGGCGTTGCGGCCGGCCTCGAAGAGGAACCAGACGCGCCGCTCGGCCTCATCGATGAACTGCTCGATGACGCTGGTCGAGGCCTTGTCGTTGTGCTCGTCGCAAACGCCATGGGCGGCGCGCATGCGGCCGATGAGCTGCTGGTTGTCGTCGCGCAACTCGGCCAGCATGTCCTGCGGGTCGACATAGACGGCGTCGTTGTCGGCAACGGTCGTCATCTTGGCGATCTGGCCGATCGAGCGCAGCGTCATGCCGCCGACCTTCCGCACCCGTTCCGCCAGTACGTCGGTCATGGCGAAGATCGCGTCGGCCTGCTCGTCGAACATCAGGTGGTAGTCGCGGAATTGCGGCCCGCTGACATGCCAGTGAAAATTCTTGGTCTTCAGGTAGAGCGCGAAGACGTCGGCGAGCACGGCGTTGAGCACCCCGGAAATATCGCCGACGGCGTTGGCGCCGAGGTCGGTCGGCGTCGCCAGCCGCCCGCGATCCTTCCGTGGCGGCTTCGATGCAGTCTTGGCCATGCGAAAACTCCTTGGAAAATCGAGGGATCGAGCGCGGCCGAACCTGCGGGCCGCCGAAGCCGCCCTTCTAGCGTCTGCCCGCGCCCCTGTCATCGCCCTCAAGCCGCGTCTACCCCCACCCGTCATCCCCGCGAAAGCGGGGACCCAGTAATCGAGGCGGCCTGAGATGTCGCCAAAGCGAGAACACGCCATGCGCCGCGCCCTCGGCGCATCCAATCGACAGCATCGGTTCCCTGGTTCCCCGCTTTCGTGGAGATGACGGCATGGGGTGTGGCGCAGGCGAGAGACCCGGCGAAGCCGGCGGAGGAACGACGCGAACCTGAACGCTCCCTGACGCCGGCATTCAATTCCGGTTCAAGCGCCCGCCCTTAGAAAAGGCGACAACGGAGGCGAGAAGCGAGGGGCTCGCGGTTCCGGGAGCAAACCAGGAGAAACCGCCATGACCCGACATTTCGCCCTCGCCGCCCTCGCCTTTGCGGTCGCGGCATCGAGCCTTGCCATCGACACGGCCGTTACCCCGGCCAAGGCCGCCGATCCGGTCTGCGTCGCCGGCTTCCAGAAGATCGAGAAGAAGAGCTGGATCCTCCGCTGCCGCAAGACCGTGCCGCTCGTCCAGAAGGGCGTCGCCCTCACCCAGGCCGGTAACGCCGTCTGCAACACCACCGCCTACTGGAATTTCGGCCCGCAGGTCACCGCGACGCACATCAACAACAACACGCAAGTCCGCGTCGACTACAAATGCGGCCACGTCGAAGGCTGAGACGCCAGGGGGCGACAGCGTCCACCACGTCGCCCCTCTTTGCCGCGCGCCCACAAACCCTTATCTTCACGTTGAAGCGGACGCGCGAATGCCCGGAGTGGAACGTGTCGATTGCCGATCTGATCTACGAACAAGTCAAGGCGCTGCCGGATCAGCTCGCGCGCGAAGTGCTGGACTTTGCCGGTTTCTTGCGCGAGCGGCAGGACCGGGCGGAGTGGCGCGACCTGAAGGCAGCGCAGTCGGGACCGTTGTCGTCAGTGTGGGATGGCAACGAAGACGACGTGTGGGATGATGTTTGAGCGCGGCGACATTGTCCTCGTGCCCTACCCATTCACGGACTTGTCGGCCAGCAAGCGGCGGCCGGTTCTGGCGCTCACCGCGCCGGACGGTTACGACGATTTCATTGGGTTGCCGATCACATCGCGGCCCCAGCCCGAAAATGGCCTGCCAATTCTCCAGGCCGATATGACAATGGGTGCCTTGCCCGCCGCCAGCTGGATTCGCGTCGACCGCATTGTGACACTCAGCAGCAGTCTGGTGATCAAGGTGGTCGGGCGCGTTTCGGCGCCAGTCGTCGATCGGGCAGTGGAGCGTTTCTGTTCCAGAATCGGGAACCCAAAGCTCTAGGTGGCGATCGAGCGGTTTGCCGTCACCGGCACGCCGCCGCCTCACCCCCGCCGGCGGCGACTGCCGCGCGGTACCTCGCCCGGCCAGGCCACCACATAGTCCTCCAGTTGCTCGTCGCTGATGCCGATTTCGCTCTCCGTCCGGCCGCGCACCGAGATGCCGGCGGCGTGGACCGTGTCGGGGTCGCCGGAGACGAGCGGATGCCACCAGGCGAGGTCGCGCCCCTCCTCGACCAGCCGGTAGGCGCAGGTCGGCGGCAGCCAGGAAAGAGTCGGTACCGCCGTCGCGGTCAGTTGTACGCAGTCGGGGACGATCGACTTCCGGTTCGGGTAGTCGCGGCAGCGGCACGATTCGCCATCGAGCAGACGGCAAGCGACATTGGTAAAACTGATTTCGCCGGTGTCCCAATCCTCGAGTTTGTTGAGACAGCAGCGACCGCAGCCGTCGCAGAGCGATTCCCACTCCTCCCGGCTCATTTCGGAAAGCGACCGGACGCGCCAGAAGGGCGTCTCAGCGCCTTGTTCCGTCTCGCTCATTCCGTGCTTGCCCGCTACGATCGTTGCCACCACTCTTCCATAACCCAGTTCGCCGTGAACGACGCAATCACCTCCTTTCTTCTTGTTTATGCCGGGCTTTTTCCGATCGTCAATCCGGTCGGCGGGGCCCCGATCTTCCTCGGCCTGACGCGGGGAATGGCGGAAAGCCGCACCGGCCTTGCCCGCAAGGTGGCGATCAACTCGTTCATCCTGCTGCTGGCCTCCCTCTTCATCGGCTCCTATGTGCTTGATTTTTTTGGTATAACGATACCGGTCGTGCGGGTGGCGGGCGGCCTCGTCGTCTCGGCTTTCGCTTGGCAACTGCTTCATTCCGGCGACGATATCGACGCTCCGTCGGCCTCCGATTCGCGCGCCAAGCCTTTGACAGCCAACGATTCTTTCTACCCGCTCACCCTGCCGCTGACGGTCGGGCCGGGCTCGATTGCCGTCGCCATCACCCTCGGCAGCCGCCGGCCCCGCGATCTCGCCGAAATCGGCGATGTTCTCCTCGTCGGATTGGCGGCAATCCTCGGTTTGGCGGCGATCGCCCTCACCATTTACGTTTGCTACCGCTACGCCCAGCGCATCACCGGATTCCTCGGCCAAAGCGGCACCAACGTGCTGGTCCGCCTGTCCGCCTTCATCGAAGGCAGCCGCCGTTTCGACCTGGTATTGCGGCTGCCGGACTCGGCGCGTGGG